>NZ_JBIUWQ010000035.1:68832-70466 GCF_044743525.1 Pseudomonas sp. NPDC087598
CTGCCGGGGATCCCTCGCGCGGGTCCCTTCACCGGCGAGGATATCCGGCAGCACGCCGAGGGCAAAGTCGATGCTGGCATCGAGTTTTTCCTGTTCGGCGCGTGGCGCACGACCCAGGACGAAATTTGAAACCATACTGGCGACGCCCGGGTGGCCGATGCCAAGCCGCAGACGGTAGAAAGTATTCTGATTGCCCAGTTGCGCAATGATGTCGCGCAACCCGTTGTGACCGCCATGGCCGCCGCCCTGCTTGAGCTTGGCGACGCCCGGAGGCAAGTCGAGTTCGTCATGCGCCACCAGGATTTCTTCAGGCTTGATGCGGAAGAAACCGGCGAGTGCCGCCACGGCCTGGCCGCTGCGGTTCATGTAGGTGGTGGGAATCAGCAGACGAACATCCTGACCTTGATGCGAGTAGCGCCCGGTCAGGCCGAAATATTTGCGATCGGCCACAAGATTCACATTCTGTGCGTGGGCGATGCGCTCAACAAAAAGGGCCCCTGCGTTATGCCGGGTCTGGTCGTATTCGGCGCCTGGATTTCCCAGGCCAACGATCAGTTTGATGGCAGTCACGATAGGGGCCCTTCCTTTGAGTGGTGAGTAACATCGCCGCGATCAGGGAAGGCGGCGAAAGTGGACGAAAATTGCTCATTTACCATGAATGTAAACTCCGCGTTCTCGCCCGCTTTCTCGCTACGTTCCAGTCCGCGATGTTACTTGCTCACTCAGGCGTTACAGAGTGATTACTCTGCTGCGCCTTCTTCGGTAGCTTCTGGAGCAACACGTGGAGCGTGGACGTTGGCAACAGCCTTGTCATCGCCGTGTGCCAGAGCAACGAATTCAACGCCTTTCGGAGCTTTCAGATCCGACAGGTGAATGATCGAACCGATTTCAGCGTTAGCCAGGTCGACTTCGATGAACTCAGGCAGATCTTTCGGCAGGCAAGTTACTTCGATTTCAGCAACAACGTGCGAAATCTCGCCGCCTTTCTTCACTGGAGCAGCTTCGTTGATGAAGTGCACAGGAACGATAGCGGTCAGTTTCTGGCCAGCGACAACGCGTACGAAGTCAGCGTGCAGCACGTGGCCTTTGGCCGGGTGACGCTGCAGAGCTTTGATGATTACGTTTTGCTTGGTGCCGCCAACGTTCAGCTCGATGATGTGGCTGTAAGCCGCTTCGTTTTCGAGCAGTTTGGCAACTTCTTTGGCCAGCATGCTGATGGATTCAGGGGCTTTTTCGCCACCGTAAACAACAGCTGGAACCAGAGCGGCGAGACGACGCAGGCGGCGGCTCGCACCTTTCCCCAGGTCGGAACGCACTTCAGCATTCAGAGTAAAATCGTTCATTTTGTATCTCCAAAATAGCCATGACCGGAGTGACGTTTGCGACCAGCGCCAAACACGGTATGGGCAAAAAAGCCCCGCCCCGACAGGAATGCCGGGGCGGGGCGCTTTTCGTCAACAAGACATTTCGAGAAGGGCAGGGCCCTTAACGGAACATCGCGCTGATCGATTCTTCATTGCTGATGCGGCGAACCGCTTCGGCAACCACCGGAGCGATATCCAGTGGACGGATACGTGCACAGGCGTGTGCTGCAGCGGACAGCGGGATGGTGTTAGTCACCACCAGCTCGTCCA
>NZ_JBIUWQ010000036.1:0-2675 GCF_044743525.1 Pseudomonas sp. NPDC087598
ATAGACCAGTTACGCCCGGGAATGACCCGGCCGCAAGTACGGTTTATCATGGGTAACCCTCTGCTTGTCGACACGTTCCATGCCGATCGCTGGGATTATCTGTACAGCCTGCAACCGGGTGGCGGTGAACGCCAACAGGAACGCATCAGCGTTATATTCAACTCAAACGACCAGCTTGTCAGCCTGTCCGGTGACTTTATGCCGGGCGTAAGCCGTGACGAAGCCATTCTCGGCAAGGACAGTGGCACAACAGTGACCGCTCCTGCTGAAAACGCCGAGAAGCCAAAACCGGAAAAACCGGTCAAGCCAGGTTCCTTGCTGGATCAGATCCAGAAGGATGTCGATGGTGTAGAAACCGTTCCGGTTCCAACACCAGAGCCGCTGGATACCTCGCCGCAATAATTTGCGAGGCAATAAAAAACCCGGACATTCCGGGTTTTTTATTGCCTGCAATTTAGCTCGCTTACTGTTCTCGAGCTTTTGCCGCCGCAGCCTTGGCGGCACGCAAACGCCGCACCTCTTTGGGATCGGCAAGCAGGGGGCGATATATTTCGATGCGATCCCCCTCCTGAATCAGGCGAACCTGAGGATCGGCAATCACTTTGCCAAAAATCCCCACCGGGCACTCCGCCAGATCAAGCTCCGGGAACTCGTCGCCAATGCCTGAGCTGAGCAACGCCTCACGCACGGCAATCCCTTCGAGAACACTGACGGTGCGCAAGACCTGACGATCAACGGCCGCGTACACGACCTCTATCTCGATCACCGGCTCAACCGTGCATCTGCTTGGCGCGCTGGCAGAATGCATCCACCAGCGTGTTCGCTGCCTGATTGAACAACGGCCCCAGCGTAGCGCGCACCAGCGGACCCGCGTAATCGAACGACAGATCGAGGCTGATCTTGCAGGCCTTCTCGTTCAACACCTTGAACACCCAGACGCCGTGCAACTGGTTGAACGGCCCCTCTTCGAGGTTCATCTCGATCGATTGCCCCGGCACCAGCGTATTACGTGTCACGAAGTGCTGACTGAGCCCGCCCTTGGCCACGCCAACACTGGCACGCATATGCTCGGGCGAACTTTCCAGCACTTCAGCAGACGAACACCACGGCAAGAATTCCGGGTACCGCGCCACGTCGTTGACCAAGTCATAAAGGAACTGCGCCGGATAAGGCAGCAGGGCAGATCGTTGAATATGTGTCGTCATGTGAGCGTTACTTCCAGAGCTGAGCGGCAAACACTACAACAATGCCGATAGGCGCAACGTAGCGCATCAGGAACAAAGACAGGGCAAACAATGCCGGGTTACGGATCGACAACTCGTCACGCACTGCTTCACGGCCCATCACCCAACCGGCAAACAGCACAAAGCACAGCCCGCCGAGCGGCAACATGATGCGCGAGGTGAAGAAGTCGATGACTCCGAAGAAATCCAGACCACTCTGCGCACCCCATTGGTAGAGATGGAACATCCCGCCTTCGTTCACGAAAAATTTGGCTTCCTTCCAGATATTGAAAGAGAACACCGTACCCAGACCGACGAACCAGCAAATGAATGCCAGCCAGAAAGTCACCCAGGTGCGGCTGATTTTCGTGCGCTCGACCAGGTATGCAACCATCGGCTCCAACAATGAAATCGCCGAACTCCAGGCAGCAATCGCCACCAGAACAAAGAACACAACGCCCATCAATTGACCGAAAGCCACATTACCAAAGGCAAATGGCAGGCTGACGAACATCAGGCCAGGCCCCTCACTGGGATTCAGGCCTCCGGCGAAGACAATCGGGAACAAGGCCAGACCTGCGACCAGCGACACAAAGGTATCGAGCAGTGCTACGCCAACCACTGTGCCGGACAACGACGCGTTCTTCGGCATGTAAGCGCCGTAGATCATGATCGAGCCCACACCAACGCTCAGCGAAAAGAATGCGTGCCCCATCGCCGGCAACAAACCGTCGAGGACTTTTTCCGGGTGGAAGTCGAACATGAAATGCACGCCTTCCATGAAATGTCCGGTGGTCATGCTGTAACCCAGCAACACCAGAATCATCACGAACAACAGCGGCATCATGATGCGCAAACTGCGCTCAAGACCGGCAACCACGCCTTTGGCGATCACCAGCGCCGACAGCAGCATGAAAACTGTGTGCCAAAGTGTCAGACGCCATGGGTCGGCGATGACATTGCCGAAATAGGCGCCGACCTGATCGGCGGTGGCGCCCTGAAAGTCGCCGCGCCCCATATCGACGATGTAGTCCAGCGACCAGCCGCCGACCACGCTATAGAAAGACAGGATCAACAATGCCGTGATCATCCCGGCAAACGCGCCCCACGACCACTTGGCCGAGTGCCCCGCCTCAAGCGCCAGCGCCTTCAGGGCATTCGCCGGACTCTGCCGTGCGCGCCGGCCGATCAGGGTTTCAGCGAGCATGACCGGGACCCCGATCAGTGCGATGCACGCCAGAAACATCAACACAAAGGCGCCGCCGCCGTAGACCCCGACCATGTAGGGGAACTTCCAGATACTACCCAGTCCCACGGCCGAACCGGTCGCGGCGAGTATGAATACCCAGCGGCTAGCCCAACTGCCGTGGACAGAAACCTTGTCTGTCGACATCGTTTATCACGCCCAAGCGTTAGAAAAAGATGACTCAATGTACGGGATTCAATCAACCA
>NZ_JBIUWQ010000036.1:2685-67472 GCF_044743525.1 Pseudomonas sp. NPDC087598
GCAGCATCACCGTAGCCGTCAGCCTTTTATCTCCATATATTGCCGCCCCTATGGCTAAACAGAAGAAACACCCAACAGGGACCATCGCGCAGAACAAAAAGGCGCGACACGATTACTTCATCGAACATAAGTTCGAGGCTGGTCTGGTCCTGGCCGGCTGGGAAGTAAAAAGTCTGCGGGCAAGCAAGCTGCAACTGGTCGACAGTTACGTGCTGCTCAAGGATGGCGAAGCGTGGCTGCTAGGCAGTCACATTACGCCTCTGATGACCGCCAGCACCCACGTCATCGCTGACCCGGTGCGCACGCGCAAATTGCTGCTCAACCGCCGCGAGCTGGAAAAGCTTGCCGCTGCCGTGCAGCAAAAGGGTTACGCCTGCGTATGCCTGTCCTGGTACTGGAGCAAGCACATGGTCAAGTGCGAAATTGCTCTGGGCAAGGGCAAGAAGGAATATGACAAGCGTGACACCGAGCGCGAACGCGATGCCGGTCGTGAGTTGCAGCGCGCCGTGCGCAACAAGGGCAAGGAAGATTAATTTTTTCTGCCTGTGGCGAGGGAGCTTGCTCCCGCTCGCCTGCGCAGCAGGCGCCATCGGTTCTCGCTTAAATTAAAGCGAGAGCCGCTGCGCGCCTCAGCGGGAGCAAGCTCCCTCGCCACAATTAATTTGCCACCTCACATCCCCTTGCGCCGCTCCGCCCGAGCCATGCGCTGAACCTCTTGGCGCACCTCTTCCAGCACTTCCTGCACATACAAAATGTGTCGACTGGAGACTTCCCTCGCCTGCTCCGCACGACCTTCGATAATCGCCAGATACAATTCCCGATGCTGAGTGATCAGCATGTCGCGGGTTTCCGTGCGCTGCTTGTACATCCCGCCGATGTTGGTCACGACATTGCGCTTGAGCAAATCAAACAACCCGCGAATGGTGTGTAACAACACCGCGTTATGACTGGCCTCGGCAATCGCCAGGTGAAACTTCGCATCCGCCGCGCCCTCCTCCGCCCGACTGACATCGTCGTGACGCGAGTAGCAATCCTGCAGCTCTTCGAAGGCAGCCGTCAGGCGCTCGCGATCGACATCGGTGGCGCGCAATGCCGCGTAATAAGCGCACGATGCCTCCAGAGTGTGCCGAAATTCCAGCAAATCACGCTGCGCCTCGGGATTGCTTTCGAGCAATTGCAGAAGCGGATCGCTGAAGGTCGACCCTAGGCTTTCCACCACATAATTGCCGCCACCCTGTCGACTGACCAGCAGCCCCTTGGCCGCCAGTTTCTGAATCGCTTCGCGCAGCGACGGACGTGATACGCCAAATTGCTCGGCCAGCGTGCGCTCCGCTGGCAACCGCTCACCGGACTTCAGCGTGCCCTCGAGAATCATCCCCTCGAGCCGCTCGACAATGTCGTCAGACAAACGGCGCTGACGTATCTGATCAAACCCCATAACTCATTTCTCCACGATCCCGACCGCTCGCCGGGCTCTCTATTCTGGCCTATTGGCGCGCTGTCGACACCTGCCAGAAAACAATCGCCCGACCAGATCAGATGAGTTCTGTACCGCTCATTCGACAAAAGTTTCAGGGCGACAAATTGACACACCGACATCAAGGCTTTTACCCTAGCCAACAGCGATTGTAAATTGGTCTTACCAATTATCCAAGAACGCTGACAGTGCCTGACCAACAACAATTAGGGGCCACCCCATATGCAAACCTGGCAACAGCTCTACAGCCCGCTCGGCAGTCTCGGCGTCTCCGCACTCGCGGCCGTCATCCCCATCGTTTTCTTCTTCCTCGCTTTGGCGGTGTTCCGCCTCAAAGGTCATGTGGCCGGCAGCATCACGCTTGCCTTGTCGATTGCCGTGGCGATCTTCGCGTTCCAGATGCCGGTCGACATGGCTTTCGCCGCCGCCGGGTATGGCTTCGCCTACGGTCTGTGGCCGATTGCGTGGATCATTGTCGCGGCCGTGTTCCTCTACAAACTGACGGTCAAGAGTGGTCAGTTCGAGGTCATTCGCAGTTCGGTACTGTCGATCACTGACGACCAACGCCTGCAAGTGCTGCTGATCGGCTTCTGCTTCGGCGCGTTCCTGGAAGGTGCCGCCGGTTTCGGTGCACCGGTCGCGATTACCGCCGCCCTCCTCGTCGGACTGGGCTTCAACCCGCTGTACGCCGCTGGCCTGTGCCTGATCGCCAACACCGCGCCAGTCGCGTTCGGCGCGCTGGGCATTCCGATCATCGTCGCCGGCCAGGTGACTGGCATCGACGCGTTCAAGATCGGCGCCATGACCGGACGCCAACTGCCGCTGCTGTCGCTGTTCGTACCATTCTGGCTGGTGTTCATGATGGACGGCCTGCGCGGCGTGCGCGAAACCTGGCCGGCCGCACTGGTTGCAGGCCTGAGCTTCGCCATCACCCAATACTTCACTTCGAACTTCATTGGTCCGGAACTGCCGGACATCACCTCGGCGCTGGCCAGCCTGATTTCGCTGACCCTGTTCCTCAAAGTCTGGCAGCCGAAACGCACCGCAGGCGCGCAAATCGCCGGCGCGACATCGAGCGCAGCGATTACTGGCAGCGTCGGTGGTTTCGGTCAGAAACGCACCACTGTGGCCTCGCCTTACAGCCTCTGGGAAATTTTCATTGCCTGGTCGCCCTTCCTGATTCTCACCGTGCTGGTGACCATCTGGACCCTGAAGCCATTCAAGGCAATGTTCGCCGCCGGCGGTTCGATGTACAGCTGGGTGTTCAACTTCGCGATTCCGCACCTTGATCAGTTGGTCATCAAGACTGCGCCGATCGTGGCAGCGCCGACCGCCATCCCTGCGGTATTCAAACTCGACCCGATTTCTGCGACCGGCACCGCGATTTTCTTCTCGGCGCTGATCTCGATGATGGTATTGAAGATCAATTTCAAAATTGGTCTTACCACTTTGAAAGAAACTTTCTACGAACTGCGCTGGCCAATCCTGTCGATCGGCATGGTGCTGGCGTTCGCGTTCGTCACCAACTATTCCGGCATGTCTTCGACCATGGCTTTGGTGCTCGCAGGTACTGGCGCCGCGTTCCCGTTCTTCTCGCCGTTCCTTGGCTGGCTGGGCGTGTTCCTCACCGGTTCCGATACCTCGTCCAACGCCCTGTTCAGTTCGCTGCAAGCGACCACCGCGCACCAGATCGGCGTCAACGACACACTGCTGGTCGCGGCGAACACCAGCGGCGGCGTCACCGGCAAGATGATCTCGCCGCAATCGATCGCCGTGGCCTGCGCTGCGACCGGTCTGGTGGGCAAGGAATCGGATCTGTTCCGCTTCACCCTCAAGCACAGCCTATTCTTTGCAACGATTGTCGGTCTGATCACCCTGGCTCAAGCCTACTGGTTCACCGGCATGTTGGTGCACTGATACCTTCAAGAAGCCTACAAGACGTCTAAAAGAAGCATGGAAATAACCGACGCCGGTTCGTGATTCCGGCGTCAGCAATTCACAACCCGGTCTGTAAGGCTGCTGAAAGCAACTCTCTCTATATTCAGCAGCCTCAGCGGACGGATAACCGGGACCACCCGGAGACACGCCTGATGAGCGAGCTTTTTTACAACGCTGTGCCGAACGCGACCCGCGTTGCACCGCCACTGCCCGAACCACAGCAATACCCCAGCGAGAAACCGTCGCGGGTCTACCTGTTCGGCACCTGTGTGGTCGACCTGTTCTACCCCGAAGCCGGGATGGACGCGATCCACTTGCTGGAGCGCGAAGGGATTCGGGTCGAGTACCCGCAAGGGCAAAGCTGCTGCGGACAACCGGCCTACACCTCGGGTTACACCGAGCAGGCACGGACCGTGGCGCGCTCGCAACTGGCGCTGTTTGCCGGGGATTATCCGGTGGTGGTGCCGTCGGGTTCTTGCGCGGGCATGTTGCGCGAACATTACGCCGACTTGTTCAAGGACGAGCCAGAGACGCTGAAACAGGTTCAAGCCCTCGCGGCTCGCACCTACGAGCTGGCGGAGTTCCTGCTGTTCGTCTGCAAGGTGCAGCTCAAGGACAGCGGCGAGCCGGTAAAAGTCGCGCTGCACACCTCGTGTTCGGCGCGCCGCGAAATGAATACCCACCTGCACGGCCGCGAATTGTTGGCGCAGCTGAGCAACGTGGAACGGGTCAACCATGACCATGAAAGCGAATGCTGTGGCTTCGGTGGGACATTCAGCGTCCGTATGCCAGACATTTCCGGCGCAATGGTGGCTGACAAGACCCGCGCGCTGAAGGAATCCGGTGCACACAAGGTACTGAGCGCCGACTGTGGCTGTTTGATGAACATCAACGGCGCATTCGAGAAACAAAAAGAAGCGCTACGCGGGCAACATCTCGCCAGCTTCCTCTGGCAGCGAACCGGAGGTGCGAAATGAGCACCTCGACGATTATTCCTACGGTTGCCGTAGAAGAAGATTTCCGCACCCGGGCGCACAACGCTCTGGGTGACCCGCAGCTACGGAATAACTTCCGCACTGCCATGGATTCATTGATGACCAAGCGGGCAGCGGCTTTCAGCGATGCCCACGAAAGAGAACATTTGCGCGCCTTGGGCAACTCGATCAGGGCGCGTGCGCTCTCCAAATTGCCCGACCTGCTCGAGCAACTGGAAACAAACCTGACCCGCAACGGTGTGACAGTGCACTGGGCGGAAACGGTGGACGAGGCCAATGGCATCGTCTTGTCGATCATCCGCGCTCACGAGGCGCGGCAAGTGATCAAGGGCAAATCGATGGTCAGCGAAGAGATGGAGATGAACCATTTCCTCGAGGCTCAAGACATTGAATGTCTGGAGTCCGATATGGGGGAATACATCGTCCAGCTCGACCACGAGAAGCCTTCACACATCATTATGCCGGCGATCCACAAGAATGCCGGTCAGGTCGCGTCCTTGTTCCACGACAAACTTGGCGTGGAATACACCAAGGACGTTGACCAACTCATTCAAATCGGTCGCAGAGTCCTGCGACAGAAATTCTTCGAAGCGGACATCGGCGTCTCCGGTGTCAACTTCGCTGTCGCCGAAACTGGCACCCTGCTGCTGGTGGAAAACGAAGGCAACGGGCGCATGACCACCACCGTGCCGCCGGTGCACATCGCCGTCACCGGCATCGAAAAAGTCGTCGAGAACCTGCGCGATGTGGTGCCACTGCTCTCGTTACTGACCCGCTCGGCGCTGGGCATTCCGATCACCACGTACGTCAACATGATCTCCGGTCCGCGCAAGGAGCATGAACTCGACGGCCCACAGGAAGTGCATCTGGTGCTGCTCGACAACGGTCGCAGCCAGGCTTTCGCCGACAGCGAATTGCGCCAGACCCTGAACTGCATCCGTTGCGGCGCCTGCATGAACCATTGCCCGGTCTACACCCGTGTTGGCGGCCACACCTATGGCGAGGTTTATCCGGGGCCGATCGGCAAAATCATCACGCCGCATATGGTCGGCCTGGCCAAGGTTTCGGATCACCCGAGCGCGTCTTCGCTGTGCGGTGCCTGCGGTGAAGTGTGCCCGGTAAAAATTCCTATCCCGGCGATCCTGCGTCGCTTGCGTGAAGAGAACGTCAAAGCCCCGGACAGTCCGCATCAAGTGATGCGTGGTCAGGGCAGCAAGTATTCGCGCAAGGAACGCTTTATCTGGAACGCCTGGGCCAGGCTCAACAGTTCGCCGACCTTGTATCGATTGTTCGGTTTCTTCGCCACGCGCTTGCGCGCCCTGACGCCAAGCAATGTAGGCCCGTGGACACAAAACCACAGCGCGCCGAAACCCGCCGCCCGCTCGCTGCATGATATGGCCCGCGAGCATCTGGCCAAACAGGGAGACCGCTGATGAGCGCCAAGCAAAATATTCTCGCCAAACTGCGGAAAAGTCTGACGGGCGCCACACCGATTGCCGACAACTTCGATGTCGATCTGGTGACGCAGCCTTACACCTACAGCGCCGAACAACGCATCCCGCAACTGCGAAAAATGATGGAAGCGGTGCACACCGAAATTCACATGACGTCAGGTGAAGAATGGCCTGCACTGCTCGCGCAATTGCTGCGTGATCGTCAGTTGCCTGACCTGTTGATCGCACCGACTACGGCGCACGGTGAAAAAGTCACTCAACACTGGTCGAACAATCCTGATCTCCCGACGCTGAAATCCTACGACCGGCCGATGGAAGAGTGGAAAGCCGAACTGTTCAACGACACCCCGGCCAGTCTCACCGGCACCCTCGGCGCCATCGCTGCTACGGGCAGCCTGATTCTCTGGCCGACCCGCGAAGAACCCCGGCTGATGAGTCTGGTGCCGCCCGTACATTTCGCGTTGCTCAAGGCCAGCGAAATCCGCGACAACTTTTATCAGGTGCAAGAGGAATTCAACTGGGCCCAAGGCATGCCGACCAACGCGCTGCTGGTATCCGGCCCGTCGAAAACCGCTGACATCGAACAAGTGCTGGCCTACGGCGCCCACGGTCCGAAAGACCTGGTGGTTCTGATTCTGGAGGACCAATGACGTTACCGGCGACTTTCCTGCGCGATGCGCAACAACTGATTCCGGCCGACCGCCGCTTCGACGATCCGCTATCAACATTGGCCTTCGGCACCGACGCGAGTTTTTATCGACTGATCCCCAAACTGGTGATCCGCGTCGAGTCCGAAGACGAAGTGGTGGCGTTGCTGCAACTGGCCCAGCGCGATCAGGTCCCGGTGACCTTCCGTGCAGCCGGCACCAGTCTGTCTGGGCAGGCCATCAGCGATTCCGTCCTGATTGTGCTTGGGGATAACTGGAACGCCCGCGAAATTCGTGGCCAGGGCATGCAAATCCGCCTGCAACCGGGGGTTATCGGTGCACAGGCCAACGCGTGGCTGGCACCGTTCGGGCGCAAGATCGGCCCGGACCCGGCCTCGATCAACGCCTGCAAGATCGGTGGCATCGTCGCCAACAACGCCAGCGGCATGTGCTGCGGCACTGCGCAGAATACCTACCACACGCTGGCGGGCATTCGTCTGGTGCTGGCCGATGGCACGCGGCTCGATACCGAAGACGCCGCCAGTGTCGCGGCATTTCACAGCAGTCACGGCGAACTGCTGGAGCGTTTGGCGACTCTGGGCCGCGAGACCCGCGCCAATGCGGAATTGGCTGCGCGAATCCGCCACAAATATCGTCTGAAAAATACCACCGGCCTGTCGCTCAATGCCTTGGTGGATTTCGATGAGCCTGTGGATATCTTGAGTCATTTGCTGGTTGGCTCGGAAGGCACGCTTGGCTTTATCAGTGCGGTGACTTACGACACCGTGATTGATCACCCGAACAAAGCTTCGGCATTGATCGTGTTTCCGGATGTGGAAACCTGCTGCAACGCAGTCACCGTGCTGAAAAGCCAACCGGTGTCGGCGGTGGAACTACTGGATCGCCGCAGCTTGCGCTCGGTACAGAACAAACCGGGCATGCCCGCTTTCGTACAACAACTGTCGAATAACGCTTGTGCATTACTGATCGAATCCCGCGCGGCCTCCGCCTCGCTGCTCCAGGAGCAACTGGTGCAGATCATGGTCTCGCTCAACCACTTTCCCGTGGAGAAACGCGTCGATTTCACCGAGGACCCTGTCGAGAACGCCCGACTCTGGGCGATCCGCAAAGACACCTTCCCGGCAGTCGGTGCCGTACGCAAAACCGGCACCACGGTGATCATCGAAGACGTGACCTTCCCGGTCGAGCAACTGGCCATCGGCGTAAATCGCTTGATCGAGTTGTTCGACAAACACTCCTACGACGAAGCGATCCTTTTCGGACACGCCCTGGAAGGCAATCTGCACTTCGTCTTCACCCAAGGCTTCAACAGCGCGGAAGAAGTCGCACGCTATCAAGCGTTCATGGACGACGTCGCGCAATTGGTCGCGGTGGAATTCGGCGGTTCGCTCAAGGCTGAACACGGGACCGGACGCAACATGGCGCCGTTCGTGGAGCTGGAATGGGGCAGCGACGCCTATCAATTGATGTGGCAGCTCAAACGTCTGCTCGACCCGAATGGCATCCTCAACCCGGACGTGGTGCTCAGCGAAGATCCGCAGATCCACCTCAAGCACCTGAAACCACTGCCGGCAGCCGACGAGATTGTCGACAAGTGCATCGAGTGCGGCTTCTGCGAACCGGTCTGTCCGTCAAAAGGCCTGACCCTGAGCCCGCGCCAGCGCATCGTCATCTGGCGGGATATTCAGGCGAAGAAGCGCGCCGGCATCGACACCACCGAACTGGAAACAGCCTACGAGTACCAAGGCATCGACACCTGCGCCGCGACCGGTTTGTGCGCGCAACGTTGCCCTGTAGGCATCAATACCGGCGACCTGGTGAAAAAGCTCCGAGGACGACACGCAACGCATCAGAAAACTGCCGACTGGATCGAAGGAAATTTCGCCAAAACGCTGCAAGGGGCACGCTTCACCCTGCATGTCGCCAATGGTGCGCGGATGCTGCTGGGCGCGCCGCGCCTGGCCAGGCTCTCGGCGACGCTGACGCGATTGTCCAAGGGCCAGGTGCCGTTGTGGACGAATGCGATGCCGCAACCGGAGAAGGCCATTCGCTTCAGCCCGAGCGTGTCGGACGAACGCCCGCGTGTGGTTTATCTGGCCGCCTGCGTCTCGCGGGTAATGGGCCCGGCGGCGGGTGATAAAGAGCAAATGTCGCTGTACGACAAAACCCGCGGCCTGCTGGAAAAGGCCGGTTACCAAGTGGTCTTTCCCGACAATCAGGACAACCTTTGCTGCGGTCAGCCTTTCGCCTCCAAAGGCTATGCCGAACAGGCTGAACACAAGCGCCAGGAGTTGATCGGCGCATTGCTGCACGCCAGTCGCGGCGGGCTTGATCCGATCTATTGCGATACCAGTCCGTGCACGCTGCGACTGGTGCAGGATGTCGGCGATGTTCGCCTGGATCTGTACGACCCGGTGCGCTTCATCCGTACGCATCTTCTTGATCGACTGGATTTCACCCCACAGGACGCGCCGATAGCCGTGCATGTGACCTGCAGCACCCAGCATCTGGGTGAAAGCCAGGCGCTGATCGATCTGGCGCGCAAATGCAGCAAGAACGTGGTCATCCCCGAAGGCATTCACTGCTGCGGGTTCGCCGGTGACAAGGGCTTTACCACGCCAGAGCTGAACAGCCATTCACTGCGCACACTCAAGGAGGCGGTGCAGCATTGCAGCGAGGGCATTTCCACTAGCCGGACGTGTGAGATCGGTCTGACGCAGCATGGTGGAATCGACTACCACGGTCTGGTGTATTTGGTGGATCGGGTGACCCAAGCAAAGGCCGGCTGAAGAAAAATAGAACCCTTGCGTGCGACCGTAGTCCACAGAACAAGCCCCACATTAAGGGGCTTTTCCCTCACTCGGTTGCCGGTTTTCGGCTAACGACGTCTGGACCACTCGGTTCAAGGAGATACACATGAAACGTTCTGTACTGTTAGGTCTGTTCGTTACTGCTTCGCTGATGGCCTCCACCTCGTTCGCCGCTGACAAGCCTGCCGATCTGTGCGATGCCAATATCCAGACCATCGACAACGCCAAGGGGCAGCTGTCATCGAACCCAGACCTGAGTCAGCGCGCTGAAACCAGTGTCGCCAAAGCCAAGGCGCTCAAGGCTCAAGGCAAAATCGACGATTGCATTGCGGAAACCTCGCAAACCATCGTGGAATTGCGCAAGTCCACCGGCACCAACAATTGATCGAGGCGGCGGCCAACCTTCGGGTTGGCCTTGTCGCCCGTTTGGCGTACACTGCGCAGGCTTGTTGCTCAAACAGATGTACTGAGCAATGAGTTCGGGGCCGTTTAGGATTCGACGCCGGTTGCGAAACTTTAGGTGCATGCCGAGTTGGTAACAGAACTCGTAAATCCACTGTTGCAACTTCTTATAGTTGCCAATGACGAAACCTACGGGGAATACGCTCTCGCTGCGTAAGCAGCCTTAGCCTTCCCTTCTGGTACCTTCGGGTCCAGCAATCATCAGGGGATGTCTGTAAACCCAAAATGATTGTCATATAGAACAGAATCGCCGTGCAGTACGTTGTGGACGAAGCGGCTAAAACTTACACAACTCGCCCAAAGCACCCTGCCCGTCGGGTCGCTGAGGGTTAACTTAATAGACACGGCTACGCATGTAGTACCGACAGCGGAGTACTGGCGGACGGGGGTTCAAATCCCCCCGGCTCCACCAACTCTCAACGACAAAGCCCGCCCAGTGCGGGCTTTGTCGCATCTGCAGATCCTGCACACACCAACTCGGCTGTCATCCCGCTCCGAAGATTGCCGCCGGATTCCAATCGCCCCAAGGTTAGACGGCCTCACGGCTGCGGCTCTATCCTTCGAGCCACATAGGCCACTACCCGAAGGACCCTCATGAATATCTGGCTCGGCGCCGCACTCGCGACCCTCGTCTCACTGTCTGCCCACGCTGCCACCACCGACGTCCCGCCGCGGATTCAGCAAGTCGTCTACAAAAGCGGCTATGGCAGCGTGCAGTTCAAGCAGTCGATCAAGGGCTATAAAACGGCGGAGTACAAACTCAGCGCGAAGGCCGGGCAGATCCTGACTGTGGACTTCAAGCCCTCCAACAGTTCCGCATATTTCAATATCACCGCCAAAGGCGCGGATTACGCGCTGTTCAACGGTTCGATCATGGGCGATCACTTCATCGGCTCGTTACCCGCCGACGGCGATTACACGGTGCAGGTCTATCTCATGCGCAACGCAGCGCGGCGTAATGAGGTGGCCAACTATGAAATTTCGCTGATCGTCGCCAACGGCGATGCTGTGGATAACAATCTGTCTTTTGACCAGAACCTGGCGTTGCAGGGCATCGACTTTCATGTGAAAGCGGATCAGGTCGATGGCAAGCCCGTGGTGCGCATCGAGCCCAAAGGCCTGGAAATCGACAACTCGCCGATCACCCGCCCGCTCAACGGCAGCATCGTCCGCGCTGAAGTCGCCGACCTCAATAACGATGGCTCGCCCGAGGTCTATATCGCTACACGCTCGCCCGGGCGCGGTATGCCGGGGGAACTTATCGCCTACTCCGCCAACCGGAAAAAATCCCTGAGCGAAATCTATTTGCCGCCAATCAGCGAAAATCCAAAAGCGGCCGAGGGGTATCAGGGCGAGGATTCGTTTGCGGTGGTGGAGAACATGCTCGTGCAACGCTTTCCGGTGTACGACAGCGCCGACGCGGGGGCGGGGCGGACGGGGAAGATGCGGCAGATCCAGTACAAACTGGTGGCGGGAGAAGCTGGGTGGGTTTTGCGCGAAGAGAAAGTAGAGGAGTAATCAGCCCGGCTGCGTCTGGGCTTGAACCTATGGCACCGTGCACACGGCCATGCCACAGGCGACAAAACCGGCGACATCATGAACAACGAGAGAAGCATTAGCTTCCTACATTCCACGTCCTAGGAAATTTCCCGCAATACGCGTCGACTTTCATGAACTGGTGCACAGTTTTTTCCGGCGCTACCCTCCCTGACTCGCTGCCATCCAGCGGACGGTTTGACAGACCGCCCCCGCAGAGATTGTTCATTCCACGGAGCTACGTCATGAAAAAGATCACCCGACTTTCCCTTGTTGGACCGGCACCCGCCGACGCGCAAACGCCCGGCCAGCAATCGCCCGCCAGCGCGACCGGCGCAACCGGTCGAAATCGCCGCCGTACCATCCCCCTCAAGCAGATGTTCAGCGTGCGCGACGATGTCGACACGATCACTCTGCTCTCGCACGCCAGTGATCTTCTCGATTCCCTCACGCAGATCAGCGCAAACTTTGCCGATGAATGCGAAGGATCCCAACGCCATATCGCGGTGGCGATCAGGCAACTGAGCGCGTTGGCCGAAATTGTCGTCTGTCGGGCACGGGACCAGGTTGTGCAACAGGGATCGCCTGCCCCATCAGGCCCTGAAGTGCGCCATTAACAGGCGACACCGGCACTGACCGCGCTGCCGCCCGGGCAGTCCATCGAGATGAATTTTTCTTCACTGCCGGGCTGGTGCCAAACCGGTACAGTCCGCTCGCTCATTCAAGAAACTACGGTTCGCCCGCGGCTCTCCCGCGGGCTTTTTTTTGCCTGCGGATTGGCGTCGAGGCGGTAGACGAGCGTGTCCTGCACGCCGTGGCGTTGTGAATGCCGGGCCTTTGAGTGAACGCTGATCAGTACCAGCCCTGGTTAGCTGTCTGAACAAGCCGGTTTGTATTTTCTGCCGCAGCGGGCAATTCTGTCCTTTGATCCCACTGACCGGAGCGCCCGATGCCGCTGTTGACCCTGCCCTGCCAACGCCTGACGCTCGCCATCCTTGACCCGGAACAGGCAAAACTGGAAAGCGATTTCTACCAACGCAACCAGCGTCACCTCGCGCCGTGGTCACCGATCCGTACCACTGACTATTTTTCCACCGAGCAAATTCAACGCCGCCTCGATATCCAGGCCGACGCGTTCGAAGCCGGGTTGGCGATGCATTTCGCCCTGTTGACGCCCGACGGCCAGCAGATGATCGGCGCCTGCAATTTCAGCGGGATTATTCGCGGGGCGTTTCAAGCCTGTTATCTGGGTTATCACATCGACGCAGCGCATCAGGGTCAGGGTTTGATGCAGGAAGGCCTGGAGGCTGGCATCGACTACATGTTCGACACCCAGAACCTGCACCGGATCATGGCCAATTACATTCCCGGCAACGAGCGCAGTGCGCGGTTGCTGGAGCGACTGGGCTTCGAACAAGAGGGTTACGCCAAAGCGTATCTGAACATTGCCGGGCGCTGGCAGGATCATGTGCTGACGGCGTTGGTCAATCAGGCCTTCGAAGCGCCGGATCAGCGTTGGTCCCGTCGTTTGGGCTGACATTCACAATTTGTTCAGCAATGGCGATCTATGCTCAGGCCTCCTGCCCTTTCCGGTTGCCTGAAACCTATGTCGCGTGCCGCCCCGTCGCTGTTTCTGCTTGCTGCCCTGCTGTTTTTCTTCGCATTGGGCAATCATCAATTGCAAGGATCCACCGAAGCCCGCGTTGCCGGGATCGCCATGGAGATGCATCTGGACGACGACTGGGTGACGCCCCGTCTGTTCGGCGAGCCCTTTCTGGAAAAACCACCGCTGAGTTTATGGCTCGACGCCAGCGCCATGCGCGTATTTGGCGTCTCGCCGTGGGCAGTGCGGTTGGCGTCGGCGGTGGCCGGGCTGCTCAGCGTGATGTTGCTGTACGGCATGTTGCGGCGCTTCGAACGCCCGAAAGCGATCGCCTGGACGGCAGGCATTCTGCTGGCGACGATGGCCAGTTACTGGAGCAACGTGCGTGGGGTCGGCGAGGATGCGCTGCTCGCTCTCGGCGTGACGGCCGCGCTGTTGGGATTTTTCCAGGCGCAACGAGCATCGACCGCCGGCAGTTCGCTGTTGTTTGTCGTCGGAATCGCCATCGCCACGCTGAGTAAAGGCGTGCTGGGGCTGGCGATGCCGGGCGTGGTGATTTTCGCTTATCTGCTGGCGGATAACCTGATCGACAAACGCCTGAAGATCGGCGATTGGCTGCGGCCGGGACTACTGACGCTGGTCGGGCTGATTCCGCTGCTGATCTGGCTGGCCGTGCTGTATCAGCGCGGCGGTCTGCAAGCGGTCAGTGAAGTATTGCTGACCAACAGCGTCGGACGCTTCAGCGGATCGTTCGTCGAGGCCGGGCACTACGAGCCGTTCTACTACTACCTGGCCAAACTGCCCGAAGCGTTTTTACCATGGAACATTCTGGTGTATCTGGGGCTTTGGCATTTCCGTAAACAGTTGAAGGCCAATCGTTACCTGCTGTTTTTCAGCCTGTGGATCGTTGCGCAATTCATCATGCTGACCCTGGCGTCGAGCAAGCGCACGGTGTACCTGATGTCGATGACACCGGCGGCGGCGGTGATTGCGGCGGAGTATGCGTGGGTACTGTTCGAGCGATTGAAAGGGTATGAAGGCGCCAATCGGCTTGTAGGAAGAATCGCCCGTCATCGTCAGACGTTGGCAGTTGGCGTACTGACCGTGGTGATCGCCAGCTATCTCGCCGCCGCACAGTGGGCGCTGCCTCATGCGGATAAAAAACTGTCGTTCCTGCCGCTGACCGAACACATTCAGACGCTGCAAGCCGAAGGGCATCAAGTGGCATTGTTTCAAGCCAATGAGCGGGTTGGCGGGGCGAGCGTTTTCTACACGCAGCAGGTGCTCAAGGGGCTGGATACTGATGCGCAGCTACGGGATTATCTCGCCGCGTCCCCAGCCCACGTGGCGTTGAAGGCGGGAGACCAAGAGCCCGCCGCCCCGCTGAAAGTGTTGAAAACTTTAATGGTCGGGCGGCAGGCGTACTACTTCGTGAGGTATTGAATCACCACAGCGCGATGTCATACGTCAGGTACAGGCGATAGTTATCTCGATCACTGGCGTAGGTCGAACGATAGGTGGCTTTGCGCACCTCGATGCCTACGCCTTTTAACGCGCTGCTTTGTATGACATAGCGCAGATTGGTGTCGGACTCCCACTCCCGCGCCTCGCGTCCTTTGTAGTCGCCGTTTTCGCCCTTGTAGTAACGGGTCATCAGGCTCAGTCCCGGCACAAACGCCGCAAAGTCATAGTCGTAACGCAGCATCCAGGTCTGCTCACCGGCCTGGATGAATTTTCCGACACCGGCATTCGAGAACGAATAGACCGTCGACACACTTGTGTAGGGCAACGCGGTATCGCCGCTGACTTTCTGATAACCGAGACCCAGGGCATGGCCGCCGAGACGATAGGTGAACAGGCCGCTGAACATATCGGCATCCACTGCGCCGTTGCGCGCCTCACCGGAATCGTCACTGATGAAGTAACGCAAATCGCTCGTCAGACTGCCGCTGCCCACCGGCAGCTTGTGCACCAGCCCGAAAAACTGCTGCCGGTAGAACTCGCGCATCTCACCGTAATACCAGGTGCCGCTGAGGCTCGGAGTGAACTTGTAAGTGGCGCCGGCAAAATCAAAGTCAGTGCCTTTGCTGCCGGAATAGCCCTGAGGATAGAGATCGACGCTGTCGGTGGAATTGCGCTGTTTGAACTTGTCGAGGTGACCGCTGTGCAAATACAGATCACGGATGCCGCTGTATTCGATCTGCGTACCGCGAAAGGTTTGCGGCAACAGGCGGCCATCGTTGTAGACCAGCACCGGAATCTTCGGCATCAGGTTACCGGTCTTGATCACCGCCTCGCCGATACGCATTTTTGCCGTGATGCCCAGACTGGAAAAACCGTCCGCCGCATGACCATCGTCGTGCACCGGTAGCAAACCGGTGCCAGCGTGCGTCGGGCTGGAGTCGAGTTTCAGACCGGCAAGGCCCAACGCATCCAGACCAAACCCCACCGTGCCTTCGGTGTATCCCGATTGCAGGTTGAGCAAAAAACCCTGCGCCCACTCTTTGCGGTCTTCACCGCCGTCACGATAACCGTCGTTGAAGTAGTAATTGCGCAAGGTCAGTTTGCCTTGCGAGTCTTCGAAAAATCCTTGAGCCATCAACTCTGGCGACAAGCCCGCCAGCAATCCTGCGGACACAATGCCGCCTCTCGTGAACAGTCCACGCATGGTGTTTTCCTCAGCCCCGCATTATCGGTTTTATGGGCAGTCGCAAAGGTCCCGAAAACGGGATAGGGATGGTTTCTTGTTGATCTGCGAAGCTGGACTCAGCGGCGCATTGCGGCGGACACTAACGGCTCGACAGCGCCTCCACAACGTTATGCGAGAAGCGCATCAGGCTATGCGAAAGCGTGTTCTTCGCAGGCGTACACCTTTGCAGAACCACGGGGATCGTCAGCGTGAATCTCAAGCAACTCGAGGCATTCAAGGCCATCATGGCCACCGGCTCGACCATCGGCGCCGCCACTCGCATGGGGCTTTCGCAATCGGCGGTCAGTCGCTTGCTGACGCAGCTTGAAGAGGCGCTTGGCTTCGCATTGTTCCTGCGCAAGAAGGGCCGTTTGATGGCCACGCCGGAAGCCGAAGAGCTGCTTGCCGAAGTCACCGGGCTGGTGGACGGCATGCAGCGCATTCAACGCATGGCCGACGAATTGCGCATCGGCCGCTCACACAAAAGCCTGCTCAAAGTGGGCGTGCCAACCAGCATGACTCAAGAGCTGCTGCCGAAAATCGTTGCCGAATTTCTCAAGAATCACGAGGACATCGTGGTCGAGTTGCTCACCGGCTCCTACGACACCATTGAGCGCGCCGTGCTCGACCGGACTGCCGATCTCGGGTTCGTGCGTTTGCCCACTGAACTGCCTGATTTCGACATTGAACCGGTGCTGGAAACCGAAGGCGTCTGCGTGATGCCGGCCGATCATCCGCTGACCCGCCACGCGGTAATCCAGGTGCAGCATCTGCGTAACGAACCGCTGGTATTGCTCGGCCGGCAGCGCGCCTTGCGTGCCGAACTCAACCAAGTGTTTCGCGCCGTCAACCTGACACCGCAAGTACGTATCGAAGTGCACTCTGTCGGTGCTGCGTGCAGTTTTGTCGCAGAAGGTCTTGGGGTATCGATCGTCAATGGATTGCTGGCCAGTCACTTCACTCACTTGCCCATCGTCACGCGACCTTTTCAACCGACGTTGCGCTACGAATTCGGACTGGCGTTTCGCCGGGACGAACAGCGTCCACCCATGGTGAGTGCCTTTGCTGCCCATCTCAAACAGCGTCTGAACGAGTCGATGAACACCGTTCACAACCCACAAAACGCATAGCCCGACCCGCTCCTCGCATAACGTTGTAGCCCTTTGTCGTTTGCCCTAGTGTCTGCCCCATCGCAGTACCGACACTCAAAACAAAAACACCAAAGGGCTTACCGCCATGTCCCAGATCAGCCTCACACAACCGGGCGCTGCTGAAAGTCAGACACAACCCGACAAGCCGACAGCACGCAAAACCATCAACCCGGCCATCATCCTGTTGAGCATCGTGTTGCTCGCGGTCGGGTTCACCTATGCCGTCAACTCCGGGACCTTCCAGCGCCAGAACGGGTTGGTGGTACCAGGCTCTTATCAAGTTCTGGAAAAGAGCCACTCCCTCACTCATCTGTTTGCTGTCGAAACACGCGTAGCGAAGGATCCGGTGGCACGCCCGGTGTCGCTGATCGAAGGTTTCATGGCAATCCCGCAGGGCATCGAAAAACGCGCCGGGCTGATTTTCATGGTGCTGTTCATCGGTGGCATGTTCGGCGTACTGAACAAGGCGGGGGTGATCGACGCCGGGCTTGAGCGGTTGCTCGGCATGACTCGCGGCAACATCTATGTGCTGGTGCCGATGCTGATGCTGGTGTTCTCCGCCGGCAGCACTTTCATGGGGCTGGCCAAGGAATTCATTCTGATCGTGCCGCTGATGGTCGCGATGGCCAATCGACTGGGACTGTCCAACCTCATAGGTCTGGCCATCGTCTGTATTTCAGTGAAGATCGGTTATCTGGCATCGATCACCAATCCGGTCGCCCTCTCCGTTGCGCAACCGATGGTCGGGCTGCCAATTTTCAGCGGCATGAGCATGCGCATTGCCGCTTATGCATTGTTCCTCGCGGTGGGCATTGTTTTCGTGCTCTGGAGCATTCGGCGGCACGGCTATGACGCCAGCGCCGTCATCACCTTCGAAAGCCAACCGTTGCCCTTGCGCCATCTGCTCAACCTGCTGGTGCTGGCATGCGGCGTGGGCTTTATGGTGTTTGCGTCAAACCGCTGGGGCTGGAAGTACCACGAACTGTCGGCCTTCTATCTGCTGCTGAGCGTGATCTTCGCAGCGATCCACGGCATGGGCGCCAGCACGGCCGCCAGTGCGTTTGTCGACGGTATGAAAAAAGTCCTGATCGCTGGCGTGTTGATCGGTCTGGCAACCGCGGTGGAAATCATCCTCAGCACCGGTCAGGTGCTCGACACCATCGTCAACGGCCTGGCCAGCGTGGTCAGCGACCACGGTCCGGTGGTATCAGCCTTCGCCATGTTCTTCTCGCAACTGGGCCTGGATGTGCTGATCCCGTCGACCTCGGGCCAGGCGGCCGTGACGATGCCGATATTCGGCCCGCTCGGCCAACTTTCCGGCGTCAGTCCGCAAACCACCGTGTATGCGTTTCTGCTCGGCAATGGCCTGACCAACATGATTACCCCGACCTCCAGCGGTTTGTTGGTGCTGCTCGCCACTGCGCAAGTCGGCTGGGGACAGTGGGCACGCTACATCCTGCCGTTGTTCCTGATCTATACCGTGCTGGCGATGGTGCTGCTGGCGGTCGCGGTGACTACCGGTTACTGAGTTCCAGGGCGTCCACCCGCCATGGAATGGACGCCGGTTTTTACAAGGCTCTGATATGACTTCGCTGAACGAACAGGCATTGCCCGCCATGCGCTTGCTGCGTGACCAGATGATCCGTCTGCGTGATGGCATCCACCTCGCTACCGATATTTACCTGCCAACCGATAGCGCAGGACCGTGGCCGGTAGTCATCGAGCGCACGCCCTACGACAAAAACAGTCCATCGCGCTCGGAAAAACAGCTCGACTCCCGGCACCTGTCCCGTGAAGCCATGGCCACGCGTTTTACTGCGCAAGGCTTTGTGGCGATCTTTCAGGATTGTCGTGGGCGCTACGCCTCTGAAGGCGTATTCACTAAATACACCTCGGAAGGCGAAGACGGTTTTGACACGCTTGCCTGGATCGTCGAGCAGCCTTGGTGCAACGGGCAGATCGGCAGCATGGGTTTGTCCTACGCGGCCCACACGCAATTGGCGATGGCCTGCCTGCACCCGCCGGGACTGAAAAGCATGGTGCTCGACTCTGGCGGTTTTGCGAACGCGTTCCAGTGCGGCATTCGTCAGGGTGGCGCGTTCGAATTGAAACAGGCGACGTGGGCCTGGCGGCAGGCCAAGGAGAGCCCTGCCGCTCTCGCCGACCCGAAGATTCGCGAAGCCCTCGAGCAGGAAGACATCCACCAGTGGTTTACCCGCATGCCATGGCAGGCCGGGCACTCGCCGATTCGCCATGTGCCGGAGTACGAAGCATATCTACTGGAACAATGGGCCCAAGGCACCTTCAGCGATTACTGGCGCAAACCCGGCATTTACGCCGAAGGACATTACGACAGTCTCCCGGACATTCCGGTGTTGTTCATGTCCAGTTGGTACGACGCCTATGTCAGCTCGACGCTGGCCAACTACCAGGCATTCAGCCGTCACAACCGCAGCGTCCAGCATTTGATCATGGGGCCGTGGCTGCATGGCGATCGCAATATCAGCCACAGCGGTGATGTCGAGTTCGGTGCGGCGGCCAACTTCGATGGCAATGTCGCGCGCACCTGGCTGGACTGTCGCCTGGACTGGTTTGAGCGCTCGCTCAAGGTTCAGACCGGCGAACCTGCGCTTACACCACCGGTGCAGGTATTTCTGATGGGCAGTGGCGACGGTTCCAAGGATCGTCACGGCCGACTGCAACATGGCGGGCGCTGGTTGAAAAGCTCGCAGTGGCCGCTCTCTGGCAGCCACTCCCTGGACCTGTACTTGAACGATCAGCGTCAATTGAGCACGGATAAACCTGTGGCAAACGGGTCGAGCCTGAGCTATCGCGCCGATCCCGATCATCCGGTACCGACCATCGGTGGCGCATTGACCTCTGGTGCTCCGGTATTCGTCGGAGGGGCTTTCGACCAACGTGAGCGAGCGGACTTCTTCGGCACCCAAGGCAATGATCAGCCATTGGCCGAACGTGCCGATGTGCTGAGCTTTCAGACCCAGCCATTGAACGAAGACCTGATAGTCGCCGGCCCGCTGAGTATTGAACTGTGGGTGGAAAGTGACGGCCTCGACACCGACTTCACCGCCAAGCTGGTGGACGTGTATCCGGATGGCTACGCGATGAACATTACCGACGGCATTGTGCGTTGCCGCTACCGTGATTCGTGGGAGAAACCGCAGCTGCTGATCCCGGGCCAACGGGTAAAAGTGCTGATCGAACCGTTTGCCACCTGCAACCTGTTCAAACGTGGACATCGCTTGCGCCTGGACATTGCCAGCAGCAACTTCCCGCACTTTGACGTCAATCCCAACAGCGGTGAGGCCGAAGGTCAGGCTTCGCTCAAACGCATCGCCACCAACACGGTACATATGAGCGCTGATTTCGCCTCACATTTGAAGCTCACCGTCATTGCGCCTGAAGCGCTGGCGGAACTGGATCGTCAGGCCACCGATTCGGACTGACGCAACTTGTCCGGTGCTGCGGATTTCTGTCGCACCGGCACATCCAGCCGCGCCCGCCCATAAAACGCCAGTGCCGTCAGCAAACATGCCAACCACACAAAGATCCCGGCCCAGAACGTGTGGGACATGTAGTGCCAGCCCTGCAGAACGCGCGTCGTGCCATAGATAAAACCGAGCAACAGCGAGCCCCACAAAATGGCACTGGAAAAACGCCATTGATAACGCCGCGCCACAAAGTACAGCGCGAGCATGGTGAAGCCACCGGAGGCATGTCCGCCCGGCCAGCAACGTCCACTCCCCGCCTCATGGAACAGCTGGAAATTGCTGTACCACTCGATGTGGGCCATTTTGCCGCCGTACAGCGTGGTCTCGATCGGGCAATAAACGCTGGTGTGCGACTTGAGGAAATGGATCACCCCGGTGCAGACCGCGAACGCGACCACCACGAAGAAAAAATCCCGCCGATGATCAGCGGCAAAACGCAGCACTGGCGCGACTCTGCTGCGTTCCAGGAACGCGCCGAGTCGCGGCCGTTTCTGCGGATTGACCAGCGGCCAGACCAGCGACAGCATCGCGCCGATCAAGGCGATTTCGGCGGTCCAGTTCGGAATGATCCGCGCCCATTTGTGCGTGAGCTTTTCGAAAAAGTGAACCTTATCGAGCGGGAAGGATTGGCTCAGCGGATCGAACAGCAGGTTGCTGAACTGAATGTCGAGGGTAGTCATGTCGAACATCAGGAACACCAGCGCGGCGCAGGCCAGCGGGATGCCGAAGTTGATTGCATAAAAACGCGATTTCATCGGGTGGTCACCGTGCGCCAGTCGGAGGCTTCAATGAAGCCGAGCATCTTCGGAGCCGCCGGGCCGGCAGCGGAAACAAACAGCGAAGCACCGTAACCAAAGTCGGAGTTCGGTACTTTCAGGTCTTTTTCGAGTTGCCCCATGCACTCGCTGTGCGTCACCAGTATCAGGTTACGACCGGCGACCTTGTGAGCCAGCGCGTCCTGCAACATGCGGCCCTTGCAATTGATCAACCAGTCTTCGCCGCTGGTCGCCCGGTTGAACATGTAACCGGCGGTTTGCACGGTGCGCATCACCGGGCTGTTGTAGATGTCGGCGTTGTTCAGGCCCAACTGCTCGAACTGCGCGCCGACAGCCACCGCGACACTGCGTGAACGGTCGGTGATACCGTCATTGCCGCTCAGGCACGCCGCTTTGGAGTGATCACAGCGCTCGACGTGACGCACCAGCACGATCATGTCGCCCCGGGCCCAGCCCGCCGCCAACGCCTGCGCGCCCGCCACATTGCCGTGGGCCAGGTCCGGCACCGCCGCCGGCGCCAGCAACCACAGGGTCAACGGAATCACCAGCACCGAGGCCGCCAGCACCACCCAGGTGTTGCGAAAACGCGCCAGACCACTCAGGTCGATCGAGCGCTTGACACCAAACAGACTCAGTCTCAATTCCACAAAAAGCCGCCCGTCACTTGTCATTCGATGCGGCGAAACTACAGACACTCGCGTGGGCAGCCAGTGAAACCCATGTGAAAAAAGTCTTGGGATCGCTTGTTACAAATTCTGTCTGACAAAATCCTTTCAGCTCTCGCATTTGCGGCCGATACAGTCCTGCTAACACCCTTGCTGGCTCAAAAAAACAACAATCTTCCAGCCTAACCGACGATCAGGAAACACAACGTTTCTGGAGGAATTGTGATGAATAGCTGGTTCGGCAACATCAGCGTGAACATGAAACTGGGCCTGGGCTTCGGCCTTGTCCTGGCCCTGACCTGCGTGCTGGCCCTGACTGGCTGGACCAGCCTTGGCGGCCTGATTGATCGCAGTAACTGGATGAGCGACATCACCCAGCTCAACGCCGGCCTGACCAAACTGCGCGTGGTGCGCCTGCAATACATGCTGACCAACGGCGACGAAACCGCCGCACAGAATGTGCAGACCACCCTGGAAAGCTTCGCCGCGCAGCAACAGAAGCTGATCAATAGCTTCAAGAGCCCGGAAAACGTCAAACTGCTCAAGGAGCAGGCAGCGACCATCGCTGAATACCAGACGTCGCTGAACAAAATGCGCAACGCCTACCGCACCGGCAACAACGCCCGCGATTCCATGAGCGTGAGTGCCGAGACCGCGTACAACCAAATCGAATCGATCAGCAAACGCGTGCAGCAGATGGACATGAGCGAGCAGCGTTTCGAACAGTTCCAGGCGATCACCGCCGCCAAGGAAGCGTTCATCCTCGCGCGCTACGAAGTGCGTGGCTACACCGCCACCACCAACGCCGAAACCGAGCAGAAAGCCGTCGGCCAACTCGACGTGGCGATCGCCAGCCTCAAGCAACTGAACGTGCATTTCGCCGACTCGCAGCAGGACGCCCTGCGTCAGCTGGAAACCGCACTGGTCAACTACCGCAGCGCGTTGATGGCGTATAAAAACGCCAACACCGATGCAGTGCAGGCCCGTAAGGAAATGACCGATCAGGGCGCCGCCATCGTTACCACCAGCGAGCAGCTGTATCAAATCCAGCTCGACCGTCGCGACATCGAAAGTGCCCAGGCGCGCACCTTCCAGTTGATCAGTACCTTGCTGGCCCTTTTGGTGGGCGTGATTGCCGCCGTGATCATCACCCGTCAGATCACCCGTCCGCTGCAGGAAACCCTGGCCGTGGTCGAGCGCATCGCCAGCGGCGACCTGACCCAAAATGTCATCGTCACCCGTCGTGACGAACTCGGCGTCCTGCAACAAGGCATCGCGCGCATGGGCGTGACCCTGCGCGACCTGATCAGCGGCATTCGCGACGGCGTTACGCAAATCGCCAGCGCCGCTGAAGAACTCTCGGCCGTGACCGAACAGACCAGCGCCGGCGTGAACAGCCAGAAGGTCGAGACCGATCAGGTCGCCACCGCCATGCACGAGATGACCGCCACCGTGCAGGAAGTCGCACGCAACGCCGAAGAAGCCTCGCAAGCCGCCGCTGCCGCCGACGGCGAAGCCCGTGAAGGCGACAAGGTAGTGAACGAAGCCATCGCGCAGATCGAACGTCTGGCCAGCGAAGTGGTACGTTCCACCGAAGCCATGAGCGTGCTGCAACAGGAAAGCGACAAGATCGGCAGCGTCATGGACGTGATCAAAGCCGTCGCCGAACAGACCAACCTGCTGGCGCTCAACGCCGCGATTGAAGCGGCACGCGCCGGTGAAGCCGGTCGTGGTTTTGCCGTGGTCGCCGACGAAGTCCGTGGTCTGGCCCAGCGCACGCAAAAATCCACCGAAGAAATCGAAGGCCTGGTCGCCGGTCTGCAGAACGGTACACAGCAAGTTTCGGCGGTGATGAGCAACAGTCGCGCCCTGACCGACAGCAGCGTCGCCCTGACGCGCAAGGCCGGTGCCTCGCTGGAAAACATCACCCGTACGGTGTCGAACATCCAGTCGATGAACCAGCAGATCGCCGCCGCTGCCGAACAGCAAAGCGCCGTGGCCGAAGAGATCAGCCGCAGCATCATCAACGTGCGCGACGTGTCTGAGCAGACCGCAGCGGCGAGTGATGAGACCGCTGCTTCGAGTGTTGAGCTGGCACGCTTGGGTGGTCAGTTGCAGCAGATGGTCAGCCACTTCCGCGTTTGACCTTCAGTCAGCGTCATAGCCTAGATCCAATCGCGGGCAAGCCCGCTCCCAAAGGTTTTTCGGTCGTTCACAGAGTTTGTGTTCGACGCGATACCTGTGGGAGCGGGCTTGCCCGCGATTGCGTTAGACCTGTCACCGCATCAAGTCAAACCACGCCATGCATGAAGAACTCAACCGGTACTTTAAAGAATTCGGCAAAACCCTTTATCTGGGCAACGGTCATTTTTCGCTTGTTATTCAATATTTCTGAAACAGCACTCTGAGTTGCGATATCAGACAAATCCTTCTGCTTGACCCCTCTTTCCGAAATCAGAAACGCCAGCGCTTCTGATTGAGATGAGTAAGGAATCAAAACAGTTTCAGCCTCGTACTCATACACTCGATCAGACACCAACTCCGCGAACCGCGCTGCTGCGTGGTCTTCATTGTCAGCATGCGAGTAAAGCTCATCGATCAGCGCCATCCGCACCTGCAAGTCAGCATCGTTCTTGATCGGGTCATGACAGGCAGACAACAGCTTGGACAACGTAGCTATCTGTTCGCCCAAGCCATCAAGCATGGGCGAAATATCGGCTATGAAGGAATCCAGTCCGGTGGCTTCGACCTTTTTGCGCTTCATGTTCCCACCTTTGATTTCATTAAACATAAATAGCTTGGGCCACTCTGACCAACTACTTAACTTCAGCCTTCCACCATTTGTCGTATCCAGCATGGGGAAGAATTTCCTTGATATAGACAGTGCCGGTTTTCGTGTTGATCCACGTAATGATTCGGCACTCATTTTTCTTGATATCAAAAACGTAAATATCCAGCGGGCCTTTTTTACTGGTCAGCCTCAGCTTCGAGTGAGGGATGCGATCGACGTTCCATCCTGAGGCACTGGCCCAGTCTTGACGTAGCTTCTCAAACGACTCAAAGCGCAGCGGTGCCCGGTCGAAGATGGTTAGCCACAAGGTGAGAGCATCTCTCCACTGGCCATGGGTTTCAATGGCCCGCGCAACCGCCGCTTTTGTAATCACTCTCATAAATTTTCGGTTCTGGCGTCCCTACATGCGCCAAAATTATCTCAAATACAGATATCTGTAAAGTAGATATTTTTAAGCTCACAAAAAAGCCCGAAGCCAAACGAGTTAAATGGCTTCGGGCTCTTTCTGACGGTGGTGAGAATCTAAACCGTGGTTTTTACCGCGTGCCACGCTGGCGCAATGAAGACGGCATAAAGTACGAATCCTCCGGCACTGCTTGGGCGAAATCCACGGTTTCCGGTTCTTCGTTGTCGAGGTTCTGCACGTAGTAACGGCGGGCCTGCAAGTCGTGGAAGACGTCCAGCGCGCTCCATGTCGTTGGCAGGTCGTAGAAGTTTTTCAGGTAGGCCATCGACACGCGCCATAACTCCCCGCGCCCGTCGTATTGATCGACCAGTGCGGCGCCCCAGCTGTCTTCGTCCAGAAACAGCACGCGCTTGGAGTAGATGTGTCGTGCGCCAGGTTTGAGGTTGCCTTCGACCACCCAAACGCGGTGTAGCTCGTAGCGGGTGTATTGCGGGTTGAGGTGGCCCGGGGTGAGCAGTTGCGCGTATTTCACGTCGGGACTGCCGACTTTGTAGTTGTTGTAAGGGATGTAGATTTCCTGTTTGCCCTTGAGCTTCCAGTCATAGCGATCCGGCGAGCCATTGAACAGGTCGGTGTCGTCCGCCGTGCGCAAGCCATCGGAGGACGCGATCGGCGTGTCATACGCAAGGTTCGGCGCGCGGCGCACGCGACGTTGGCCGGCGTCGTAGACCCAGGCCTGGCGGGGATCCTTGAGCTGGTCGAGCATCTCGTGCACCAGCGCTGCACCACCGGCTAGCCGTGCCGGACTTTTCACGAAGGCGACGTAGTAGAACAGGATGTTTTTCAGGTCGGCGAACTGGCCGCCCGGGCGGTAGAAATTGAACAGCGCTTCTTGCTGCGAAGTCACCAGTGCAAAGCTGCCGTTGCGTTGCACGGGCGCTTCGGAAGCGCGACGGACGACGTAGATGCCGCGATAACGGGTGATGTGATTCCACAGCACTTCGATGCCGTCCTTGGGCACCGGGAACGGCACGCCGCCATAGGCATCAGAGAAACCGCTGCCGCCTTCGAGCAGCTTGGCCGAGGTCGCATTTTTCAAGGTGTTGTCGTACAGCCACTGAGGGGCAGAACCCGATCGACGCGAAGGATAGATCGGCATCTGGAAGGTGTCGGGGTAGCTGTTGAACAGCGCGATCTGACCCGGGCTGAGGTGAGCCTTGTATTGGTCGAGGTTGGCTTTGGTGATGGTGAACAGCGGTTTGTCCGCCGCGTAGGGATCGGGGTGATGCTGGCCGGGTTTGTAACCGGCCGGGGCCTGGGTGATGCCTCCGGTCCACGCGGGAATAGTACCCGCCGCGTTGCCGGCACGCTCGGCGCCCATGGGGGTCAGGGTGGTTTTCAGTTGTTCGGCTTGTTGCGGGGTGATGGCGGCGAAAACACTACTGGCCGCCAGACTCATGACGAGCGCCAACGTGGTCTTGGTCAATCGCGAAGTGGGAAACATGTTTTCTTCTCCAGAATGCAGAAACCTGTGGGAGCTGGCTTGCCAGCGATAGCGGTGGTTCAGCCACCATTGATGTCGAATGTGCTGCCGTCATCGCGGGCAAGCCCGCTCCCACAGGGGGACGGGGTGCCGCAAGAATTGTTCTGGGCAATCACAGGAAATACTTGAGGTTGAACCCGACGTTGTCGCGGTCGCGAATGCCGTTGTTTTGCCCGCCGCCGTAAAACTCGGTGTATTGCAGCTCGGCCTCAAGCTTGTTCTGGTAATTGGCCTTGATCCCCAGCGTGTAGGCCTTGCGACCTTCGATGGTGTTGCCGGCCTGATAGCTGTTGCCTTTGAAGTCGTCCTTGTAGACGACGTAAGGCGAGACGTTGACCCCGGCGTAAACGTCGTTCCAGGTGCCGTTGAGCATGGCCGTGTAACTGTAGGAATCGCGATTGACCTGATCGTCACGATCGCCGCCCGACACATAGGAATAGTTGCCGGTGCCGGCGTAGTAACGACGACTGCCGTCATAAGCGGTGTATTGCAGGCTGCTGCCGCGCAGGTGTTCGGAGGCCAGTTCGAAGATGCCGAACAGTGAATCGAACGACGCCGTCGGGCCGAAGTTGTAGATGGTGCCCAGCGAAGTGTTGAACGCTTCCACGCGTTCGGCGTTGTTGATCTGGCTGTCGAGAGTGACCATCTGCCCACCGACGTTGATCGCTTTGCCGGTCACCGCCGCAGCCGCACCGTTAGCCAGGTCGCCAATCAGATCGTTGGTCGCTGCGACACCGATCGGCAGGTTCGGCCGATACGCCAATTCGCCAAACACCGAGGCCTCGCCCAACGTGGTGTTGAAGCTGAACCCGTACATGCGGATGTCTTCGGCATAGCGCCGATGCGCCTGAATGTTGCCCATCACATCCGCCGTGGCCAGACCGTTGGCCAGTGCGCCGGCCTGACTGCCCGCGACACCTGCCAACAGATTGGTCAGCGCATTCATATCGATGCCCTTGTAACCGCCCAGATCAGCGGCGATGGTCGGTTCCTTGGCGTGGTAGTTGACCATGTACAGGCCGAACTCGGTGCTGTTGAGCTCCTCGGCAATGTAGCGAAAGGCAAACCCGAACTGGCCGTCGTTGCGCGCGTTGTAGTCCTTGCCGATGGACGCGACCTTGAGCGTATTACCGTAGGCCGGTGTCACGCCGTTGGCGTAGAGGCCGGTGGTTTGCAGGGCCTGGCTGAGCAAAGGGTTGTTGCCCAAGGCACTGTAAAGACCGATGACGTTGCCAAATCCCGGCACTGGCGTATCAAGCGCCGTGCCGCTGAAGTCGTTGTAACCGGTGTTGCCGCCGTCGGCGAACAGGTCGGTTTGCGAGTAGAACGTGCCGACCGGATCAATGCGGGTTTCCTTCCAGTTGGTCTGGTAGAAACTCTCCATGGTCAGGCTGTCGGTCAGGCCGATGTTGAAGCTCAGCGCCTCAACCGGCACCAGCACTTCCTTCACTTCGGCGCCGGGCAAGCGGTACTTGGCGGCGTCCACCGGGTTGGTGGTGTTGATCCCGCCGCGATAGAAAATCCCCTCGCCCCAGTTGAACACCTGACGGCCGACACGCGCCGTCACCGGCATCTGCGCAACGTCCCAACTGCCGTGGACATAGGCGTCGAGCATCTCGATGCGGCTGCCGGCGATGTCGCGGGTCTGGTTGGTGAAACGGTCGTCCTGCGGGTAGCTCTGGCTCGGTTGCGACGGGTTGTCGTTGCGGTAGTAGTCGTTGCGTTTGTCCATCAACTGGGTGTCGTAGAACGCGGTGCCACGCACGAATAAGCCGTAGTTCTGATAGTTGGCCTCAAGCTCGGAGGTGATCTTGTACACCTCGGAAACCAGACCGGTGTCGAAGTTGCGATTGCCGTCGTTGGTGTTGACGTCGTCGTTGGTTTTATCGCGCCCCTGCACCCGCCACAAGCGGCCATAGGACAGTGTCGTGTCGAACGAGCCGGTCACCTGTTTGTCCAGCACGCTGAACTCCACAGCCTGCGCCCCATCGACCGCGCAGAGTTGCAGCAACCCGGCCAGGCCGACCCCGGGGAGCGCCGCGCCAGACAGACGCAATCGAGTGTTGATCATGAGTTTTCTCCTTCCCTGTTCTTATTGTTTTTGTGTTCGCGCAACCGTGAGGCGATCGCTATGGAAGCAATCCCGCGCTGACATAAATCCGGCTGTGCGAGCCGAAATGGCCAAGCAGTTTGAACAACTGCCGGTTCAGTGCCGGATGGTTGAAGTCTTCGCGTTGCAGCTGATTGCCACTGCTGAAATCGCTGGCGACCGGCGCGGTCTCAAGCCACTGACCGATGGCTTCATCGAACGCGGCAGAGTCGTCGACGGACTCGGCGCTGACCACCTCGCGCAAGTAGTCCACGGAGTACGGCGGGTACTGTTTGTCCTGGGAAAAATCGCTGTAAGCGTCGAGCATCGGATGCGCTTGTCCGGCGCGCAGCAAACGACGCAGCCAGTTCGACTGATACTTTTCGACTTCCATATGCCGGGTGGCAACGCGTTCGATGGATGCCTGCTTATCGTCAGCGAAACCGGCCAGCGCCTTGCCTTCCAGCAGCAGGAGATTAGCGAGGTCGACGCCGGGCAGTGGCTTGGCGTGATACGGCTGAGTCAGGTCCTGTACGTGGTGCGCGCCCCAGCCGAGAAAGCGATAACCCCAATAACTATGGCCACTGGCAAACGCCAGTCGCGCCAGCCCCATGTATTGATAGGCACGCCAGTCCGGCCAACTGCGCTGTAGAAATCCGGCAGCGGCATACACCACCGCGCTCTCATGAAAGAAGCCCATGTGGAACGGCGCCTGCGAGCTGTATTGAAACCGTGCATCGCCGAACGGCTGCGGGCCGAAGCCGTAGAGCGCGCCGACTGCGCCCGGGTTGTCGCTGAAAAGGTTGATGTCGTGACCGTAATCCGGCTCATCGGCGGCGCTGGCCAACACCGCAAGCGGCGCGACTTGTTCACCGTCGGCCACGCGGATAAAACGCTGGCGATTCCACGGTGACAAGGTCTGTTCGACCATGACTTGATCGGCGCTGAGGTGCTCACGTTCGAGCAGGTCTTTGCCCGGCAACGGCTGGATGACCATCGCCAGATGAATCTCCGGATTGATGCGCAGCGCGGTAAGGAACGCGTGGCGCAAATTGTCCCCCGGCACGGCGGGCATTTTCAGTTCATCGGGGCGTGGCGGGTACTCGGCGAAGTGCTCGCGGGCGAAGCTTTCCTGTTGTTCCAGCAGTGCGACGATGGCTGGATATTGTTCAGTCAGAAACTGTTCCAGTGGCTCGACTGCAACCGGCGGTGCATCACGCAGCGCTGGCAGATCCTGCAATGCCAGGTAACTGCCCACCGTATGGTTTGACCAACCCCAAGCGCTCGGGGCCGTTGCAAAAAGCAGCAACAGGAGGAATGTCAGCTTCATGCTTCTGGTTCTTTTTATTGGATGTGCCGTGGGGGATGAGCCTAACAACCACCCCCGCCGCTGACACTGTCCGATCTCACCAGAAAAGCTCTCCAATGGCGCCATTTACCCGATCGCCAAAACACCGCCGCCCCCTGTGGGAGCGAGCCTGCTCGCGAATGCGGAGTGTCAGTCAGCGTTGATTAACGGATATACCCGCCTTCGCGAGCAGGCTCGCTCCCACAAGGGATAGGCGTGGTCGGCTAGGCGGGATAGCCGGTGATTTTGCGGATGCTCTGGTACAGCGGCTTGAGCTGGCGATACATGCGCAGGTAGACATCTTTGTAGAGTTGTTCGTAGATTTTTTGCGCCTCGGGTTGCGGCATGAACACCGCGCCGACTCGGGTCATTGCAGCGATTGCCGATGGGAAATCCGCATGCAACCCCAGCCCCACCGCACAACAAATCGCCGCGCCCAGACCCGACGCTTCATACACATGCGGACGCTCCGCCGGCAGGCCAAAAATATTTGCCGTCAGTTGCATCGCCGCATCGCTCTGCGAGCCACCGCCAGCCACCCGCAGACGCGTGATCGAAACCTTCGAACGCTTCTCGATCTTCTCCATGCCCTGGCGCAAGGCATACGCCAGCCCTTCCAGAATCGCCCGGTAGATATGCGCGCGGGTGTGCACATCGCCGAAGCCGATCATCGCGCCTTTGGCCTCCACGCCCGGCTCGCGAATACCCGGTGACCAGTAGGGTTGCAGCATCAGCCCCATCGACCCCGGCGGCACCTCGTTGACCAGCGCATCAAAGAGCTCTTCGGGCTCGATACCCTGCGCCTTCGCCTGCTGCATCTCGCGCAAACCGAACTCGTTCTTGAACCAACTGACCATCCAGTAACCGCGATAAATCATCACCTCGCAGTTGAACTGATCCGGCACCGCCGACGGATACGGCGGAATCAACGGGACGATTTCCAGATAGCGCGAGCGCGTGCTGGTGATCGTCGCCGTGGTGCCATACGACAGGCACACCGTGCTCGCATCGACCACACCGGAACCGACCACTTCGCAGGCCTTGTCGGCACCGGCGGCAATCAGCGGCAGGCCTTCGGGAATGCCGGTATGGCGGCTGGCTTCAGCGGTGATGTAGCCGAGGGTTTCACCGGGTTTGTGCAGACTCGGCAATTGTTCGGGACGCACCGCCAGCGCCTGCCATTTCCAGTCGGAGGGCGCCGCCCATTTCAGGCGTTTGAAATCGAATGGCAGGTAGCCGACGCAACAGCCCACCGAGTCGACAAACTGCCCGCACAAGCGATGAGTGAGAAACCCCGAGAGCAGCAAAAACTTGTCGGTCGCCGCCCACACTCCAGGCTGATGCCTGGCGATCCAGTTAGCCTCAGCCTGGGCCCGAAAATAATCCACGGTGGCTTGCGCACCGACCAGTTTGAACAACCAGCCCCACGGTCCCTTGATCCCGCCTTCGACTTCACTCTGACGCTGATCGAGCCACAGAATCGCCGGACGCAGCGGCTTGCCCTCGGCGTCGACATTGATCACCGTGCCGCGCTGAGTAGTCAGGGAAACACCGGCAATCTGCGCGCGATCAATCCCGGTTTGCGCCCACACCTGCTGGCAGGCCTCGCCGAGTTTCGTCCAGTAATATTCCGGATCCTGCTCGGCCCAGCCCGGTTGCGTCGAGTAATACGCCTGCAGTTCAACCTTGCCCTTGCCGAGCAGATTGCCCTGCAAATCGAAGAGCAGCGCACGCACGCTCTGGGTGCCGTTGTCGATGGCCAGCAGGTAACGCTTGTTCGGTGGGTTATCCATGGAGCTCTCTTCAAGGGGCATCAAGGCGTGGCATCCGGCAAACCGTGATGGCGTTGCCACAACGCCCGATAGCGCTGCAACTCCTGCTGCCATTGCTCATCGTCCCAGCCCAATCGCGGCTGGCAGAGTTGGCGAATGGCGGCGAAATGGTCCTCGCCACCGCGCGCCAGCAACAGGCCCAGACGCGTGCGGCGCAGCAGCAGGTCATCGAGGTGCAAGACCATTTCCGCATCACACGCAAAAGCCAGTTCCGCCCACAGAGTGTCGGTGCTGGCGACGCTGTCGTGACCCAGTTCAGCGATCAGTTGCGCCAACTTCGGCAGGTCGCGACCGTGGCGTCCGGCCAGACGTCGCCACTGCTGCGCGCTGAGCCCGGGAATCGCCGATGGCGGCACCGCGGTAAAAATCGCAGCAGCGTCATCAGCAAAGGGTCGGTCGAGCATCGCCGCGCAGGCCTTGAGCACTTCGATGGCTTGCGGGCGAAACGTCGTCAGTTTGCCACCGGCCAGGGTGACGCAACCCGGTTCCCGCCACAGCACGTGCTCACGGGTTTCGTTTGACGGTTTGCCCTGATGCTCGCTCGCCGCGCTGCCCACCACCGGACGCACGCCGGACCAGGTTGAAAGCACATCGGCAGCGACCACTTCAGCGCCGGGAAACTGTTGGCTGCAAGCCGCCAGCAGATAGTCGAGTTCCTCCTGGCTGATGCTCGCGCTCTGATCCAGATCCCCACGATGATCGAGATCCGTGGTGCCAACCACGGTCGCACCTTCCCATGGAAAAACGAACACCGGTCGACGGTCGCGGTCATGCAGAAAAGTGAACGCCTGCGCCACCGGCAAACGCCAGCCCGGCAGCAGCAAATGACTGCCGCGCAACGGGCGCAACTGACGTGCAGTTCCGGACGGTCGCAAGCGCTCAGCCCAGGCACCCGTGGCTACAGCGAGCACGCCACAACGCAATTGCAGCGACACGCCCGCTTCGCAATCCTCGACCTGAACCCCGCACACCCGCCCGTTTTCACGCAGCAGATGCTCGACGCGCAAACCGTTGAGCACCACCGCGCCATCGGCCCGTGCCTCGCTCAACACACGCATCACCAGGCGCGCATCATCGGTCAGCGCATCGACAAAACAGGTGCCGCCGAGCAGGTCGGTTTCCTTCACGCCCGGTGCCAGGTAGCGCAGTTGTTGCACGTCATGAAACTGATGGCTGCGGCGCCCGGCCAGCGCGTCATACACCGAGAGCAAACCACCCAAAACACGCGGTCCGGGAAAACCGCCGCGATAGTGCGGCATCAGGAAACTCATCGGCTCGACCAGCCCCGGCGCCTCGTCAAGCAAGCGTTGACGCTCGCGCACCGAATCACGGGTCAGGCGCCACTGGCCCTTGGCGATGTAACGCAAACCGCCGTGAACCATTTTCGATGAGCGACTGGAGGTGCCCCAGGCGAAATCACGCTGCTCCAGCAGCAGACAGCGCCAGCCTCGGCGCGCCGCTTCACGCAGGATTCCGGCGCCGCTGATACCGCCGCCAATGACGATCAGATCCCACGTTTCATCGGCCAGCGTCGGCAGAATCTGCTGGCGCCACGCTGCGTTCCAGTTCAGGCCCATAGCCGTCACTCCGGCAACAGCGTGCCGGGGTTGAGACGCCCGGCCGGATCGAAGTGTTTGCTCAGCGCCTGCAAGGTATCGATGGCCAACTCGCCCTTCTCGCGCAGCAGGTACGGCGCGTGATCCTTGCCGACGCCGTGTTGGTGGCTGATGGTGCCGTGGTTGTCGACGATGGTCTGGCTGGCCGCATGTTTGAGCGCTTTCCAGCGCGCCAGTGTCGCGGGGTAATCCGCCGCCGGGCGAAACACGTAGGTGGTGTAGATGCTCGACCCTTCGCCGTAGACGTGGGACAGGTGCGTGAAGACGTGCACCCGTTCGCCTTCAGCGGCCAAGGCGTCGCGCAGGCTGTTTTCGATGAGGTGCAACAGGTTGTCGACGTTGCTCCAGTCGGTGGCGGTTTCGAGGGTGTCGACCACGTAACCGGCGTTCCACAGGTTCTCGCGCAGATAAGGGAAGCGGAAGCGATTCTGCGCCCATTTCTTGCCGAGCAAAGTACCGGTGAACACACCGCCGAAGGCTTTCAGATGCTGGCGGGCCTGGCTCAGCGACAGTGCGTTTTGCCGACGATTGCCGGTCACGCCGAACGTCAGCAGGCACTTGCCCTCACCCGCACCGCGCAGGCTCAGGTATTTTTCCAGCCAGGCGATTTGCTGCGGATGACCGGCCAACGCCAATTGCGTTTCAGTTTCCACGGCGTTGGACAAACGCAGCATCGACAGCGGCACGCGCGCTTGGGCCAATTGGCGAATCGCTTGCAACGCCTTGCTCCAGCTCGGCAGGAAGACGCCGTAGAAACGTTCGTCGGCGGGCAGTGCGCTGACCCGCACTTTGACTTCGGAAATGATCCCGAAACGGCCTTCACAACCGAGCACCACTTCGCGCAGATCAGGCCCTGCCGCCGAGGCCGGGAAGGTTGGAATCTGCATCGGCCCGGCGAAGGTTTCCAGCGTCCCGCCGGCGAACAATTGTTCGATGCGCCCATAGCGCAACGACTGCTGACCGCTTGAGCGACTGGCGACCCAACCGCCCAATGTCGACAGCTCCCACGACTGCGGGAAATGCCCCAGCGTGTAGCCACGGGCGCGCAACTGACTTTCCACCTGCGGGCCACTGGCGCCGGGGCCGAACGTCGCCAACAGGCTCTGTTCATCGAGATCGATCAGGCGATTCATCCGCGCCAGCGAAACGGTGACCACTGGCCGCGTGGAGTCCGGCGGATTGATGTGCCCGGCCACCGACGTGCCGCCACCATAAGGAATCAGGCACAGGTCCTGCGCATGGGCGAGCGCGAGCAATTGACGAATCTGCTCGGCGGTCTCGGGGAACGCCACCGCATCGGGATAATTGCCCAGCACACCTTCACGCAACGCCAGCCAGTCCGGCAGGCTCTGGCCCCGAGCGTGGAGTAAACGATCATGGGCATCGACGCTGTACAAAGTGTGCGCCTGCAACCGCGAAACGGGCACGCGGGCCAACGCCGTGTCCAGCGTTGCATCGGGCAGCGCTCGACCATCGCCCAAGCGTTGCGCGAGAAAACTCGCGCCCTGGGCCGGCAGTTCGACCACCGTGGTTGCATCTCCCCAGCCGTTCCAGCGTCGCATGCGTGTGTCCTTTTTCGGTTCTTATCAGCGATATTTCAGGCCCCCATACTAGTCGGCGGCCAAAAAGTGTCACGGTCGCATCCGGCCAGTTCGTGTAGCCAATTGAGTCAAACGTCGCGCAAGCGTCAGCCATTTACTTTAGCCGTGGTTTCAAATTACCTTTCAGGCATTCATCCGCTCATGCAGGCTTTGATCAAGGGAAAACGATCATGCAATCGCTCGGCTTCACCTCTGTTCCGCCGCTGCTTAAATATTTGCGCCATGCCGAGCAATTGGGCATGGCCATCGAGCCGGCGTTGGCGGCGGCTGGTTTACAGGCGCAACAGTTGAGCGACAACACCCTGCGCTTGCCGGGTGAGGCCCATGAAAAGCTGCTCGATTATTTCTGCGAACACTCGGGCGATCCGTTGTTCGGGCTCAACGCGGCGAATTTCGTCCTACCCAACTCGTGGAGCGTGCTCGGCTACATCACCATGAACTGCGCGACGCTCGGCGATGCCATGAGCCGGATCATGCCGTTCGAGAAACTGGTCGGCGATATGGGCGTGAGCCGCGCCGAGGTGCTGGACGGCCACGTGCATCTGATCTGGACCTGCCGTTATCAACGCCCACGGATTCGTCGGCACCTGGTGGAAAACGTGCTCGGTTCCTGGCTGCAATACGCGCGCTGGATTGCCGATACGCAGATGTCGCCGGCCGCTGTGTGGCTGGAGCATGCCCGCCCGGACGAGGTGACGCTGGCGCACTATGAGCAGTTCTTCGATTGCCCGGTGTTGTTCGATCAGCCTTACTCGGCGCTGATCGTGCCGCTGAATTATTTGCAGTTGCCGTTGCGTCAGGCCGATGCGCAATTGCTGCGCACGCTGGAAGAGCATGCGCTGGGTTTGATGGCGACGCTGGAGGATGCCTCGCTCGCGCAGCAGGTGAAGAACATCCTGCGTCAGTTGCTCAAGGAAGGTTTGCCGCGCAAGGAGCAAGTGGCCGAACAGCTTGCAGTGTCGGTGCGCACGTTGCAGCGCCAGTTGCATCAGGCGGGGACGTCATATCAGCAGATTCTTGATGATCTGCGCCAGGAACTGGCTGAGCATTATCTGTTGAACAGCACGTTGCCGATTCAGGACATTGCGCAGTACCTGGGGTTTACCGAACCGAGGTCGTTTCATCGCACGTTCAAGAGCCGGCGGGGGATGCCGCCGGGGGAGTTTCGGCAGACGCATCGGGGGTGACTGTTCTGCCCCCATCGCTGGCAAGCCAGCTCCCACAGGTTTTGCGGCGAAGCCAAATTTTGCGTACGACTCAATCACTGTGGGAGCTGGCTTGCCAGCGATGACGTCAGTCGCCACACCGTGATCCGACAGGCAAATCCTCAAACTCTGTAGCGCAATAAACTTCTCACACCCAAGGTGTTTAAAAACACTCGGTGTTACGCCCAAGAGCCTACAAATCCTTGCGCCGCGGCCTACGGCTAAGCCAGAATCCGCCGGCTTGTGCGCCCAGAGCTTGCTGCGTAACTTCAATCGGGTCACTGATTCACAGTGATCGGGTTTAGTAGCCCGTGGTAATTCTGCTGGTCGTACATTCATCACAGGTGCTCTCGTACCTGAGCTTGATGGTGGCTGTACGTAGGGCGCTTCGGCGCGCCGGCTTAAGCTGAGTTCCCCGGTCTACTAACCTGCGTACAGCTGCCTCCCTTCCGTTTAGTAGCAGAAGGGTTGACGCTCAATGAAGGGAACACAGCTTATGTTCAAAGTAACGCCAAACCCGCCGGTCACCGACCCGGGCTCCCCCTACGAATCCCCCGATTCAAAGAAATTCCACGACGCCGCCGAGCGCGCCCTCGACCACTACCTGCGCCCGCCCACCGCCGAGATCATGGCCGCGCCCTACAAACCCAACAAGCTATACATGACCGACCCCGAAGCCGATACCGAGTCGCTGCTGGTCGATGCCAGTGAAACCCTCGGCTCGGCCACGGTCATGCTGCATAACCACGCGGCAATGGTCGAAGGCACGCACCGCAAAACCCTGCAAGGCATTGCTCAGGTGGTGATGCTGGCGGAGCTGGCGGTTAATCGCGTGCTCGATAAGTTAGTGCCGACCGAGTGACGAAAAAGCCTGCTGTCAGACCTTGGTGGTTTGGCAGCGGGCTTTTTTGTCTGGCTTGCGGGATTTTGCCCCTCACCCCAGCCCTCCCGAAACGTCGGACCGCCCCGAGGGAGAGGGGGCCGACCGAGGTGTCTGGCGTTTTACATCGACCTGAGCGACCGAGTCGATTATGGATTCAGCAAAGCACATTCAGGTCGGCGTAACTCGAAAGCATCCCACAATCAGTCCCCTCTCCCTCTGGGCGGTCCGACGTTTCGGGAGGGTTAGGGTGAGGGGCTCTTCTCAGCTCAAACACTGATCGCGTTGGTGAACACCAACCGATTGCCAAACGGATCAGCAATCGTCATGTCCTGGCTGCCCCACGGCATCGCCTGAATCTGCGGGTGCGAGAACTTGTATTCCTTGGCCACCAATTGCTGCTGAAACGCCTCCAGCTCATCGGTCTCGATGCGCAACGCCGAACCCGGCGTCGCATCGCCATGATGCTCGGACAGGTGCAGCACACATTCGCCGCGAGACACCTGCAGATACAACGGGAAGTTCGCTTCGAAACGATGCTGCCAGTCGATCTTGAAACCGAGGAAGTCGACGTAGAATTCTACGGCTTTGGCTTCATCGAAAATCCGCAGGATCGGGGTGGTTTTGCCGAAGCTCATGGGGTGCTCCCTGACTGGTTGGCCCGACAGTGTAGCTGGGCTGGATGTCAGCACTTCGGCTTGGTGCGGACTTTCTTTAATTGCAATGTGCCACCATGAGACATGGATCAAAAGATCGCAGCCTGCGGTGGCTCCTACAGAGGTTTTGCGATTAATTGAAACCTTTGCGCAAGTCTCCTTCGCGGGCGAGGAATCGTCCTTTTCTTTGGCCGTTTGCCTGGCCGTCGCGGTAACTCAAAACACCGTTGATCCACACGCCGTCAATACCCTGCGCCGCCCGTTGCGGATCACTGAAATCCGCTACATCGCGCACGGTCTCCGGATCGAACAACACCAGGTCCGCCCAATAACCTTCGCGAATCTCGCCCCTTTCCTTCAGGCCGAATCGTGCCGCCGATAACCCGGTCATCTTGTGCACAGCGGTGTGCAACGGAAACAGCCCGACATCACGACTGAAATGCCCGAGCACCCGTGGGAAAGCGCCCCAAAGGCGCGGGTGCGGGAACGGGTCTTCCGGCAGTCCGTCAGAACCGACCATCGACAACGGATGCGCGAGGATTCTTCGTACATCGGCCTCGTCCATTCCGTAGTACACCGCGCCCGCCGGTTGTAGGCGTTTGGCCGCGTCGAGCAACGGCACGGTCCATTCGGCAGCGATGTCGATCAGGTCGCGGCCGCTGACTTCCGGGTGCGGCGTCGACCAGGTGATGGTGATGCGGTGGGCATCGGTGACCTGCTTCAGATCCAGCGTCGAAGAACTGGCCGCATAGGGATAGCAATCGCAACCGACCGGGTGGGTTTTGGCCGCTTCTTCCAGCGACGCGAGCAACTGCGGACTGCGCCCCCAGTTACCGACGCCAGCGCATTTGAGGTGGGAGATGATCACCGGCGATTTCGCATGTCGCCCGATCTGAAACGCCTCATCCATCGCCTCCAGCACCGGGGCGAATTCGCTGCGCAAATGGGTCGTGTACACCGCACCAAACGCCGTGAGTTCTTCGGTCAGTTGCATGACTTCATCGGTGGACGCGTTGAAGGCGCTGGCGTAGGCCAGACCTGTGGATAAACCCAAGGCGCCGTGTTCCAGGCTCTCGCGCAACTGCTCACGCATCGCGGCGATTTCTTCCGGCGTCGCGGTGCGGAACAAGTCATCGAGGTGATTGCTGCGCAGCGCCGTGTGGCCGACCAGCGCCGCCACATTCAACGTGGTGTTGGCCGCTTCGACCGCCGCACGATAATCGCTGAAGCGCGGATAAACGAAGGCTGCCGCTGTGCCGAGCAGGTTCATCGGGTCCGGTGGATTGCCTTTCAGCGTCACGGGCGAGGCGCTGATCCCGCAGTTGCCGACGATCACTGTGGTCACGCCCTGGCTGAGTTTCGGCAGCATCTCTGGCTGGCGAATGACCACGGTGTCGTCGTGGGTGTGCACGTCGATGAAACCCGGCGCCAGCACGCGGCCGGCGGCGTCGACTTCCTCGTTTGCAGTGGCATCGTGCAAGTCACCAATGCGCTCGATGCGGCCATCACGAATCGCCACGTCGGCGTGGTAACCGGGTGTGTTGCTACCGTCGATGATCAGGGCGTTGCGAATCAGTGTGTCGTACTGCATGTCAGTCTCCCAGCGGCAGGTGATCGTCGCCGCCACGGTATTCGTCGAGGGCGAGTTTGATCCGCCGCAAGCGTTCTTGATTGTCTTCAGGATTGGCCAGCGCCAGTTCGGTGGCGAGCACGTCGATGGCGAGCAGCATGCCGTAGCGCGCCGCCGTCGGTTTGTAGATGAACGAGGTTTCCGCGCCTTGCAGCGGCAGGACGATGTCGGCCAGTTCGGCCAGCGGCGAATCGCTGCGGGTGATCGCGAGAATACGTGCGCCATAGTTGCGCGCCAGTTCGACGGTCTCCAGCAATTCGGGGGTGATGCCGGTCAGCGAGCAGACGATGAGCACTTGCTCGGCATTCAGGCTGGCGGCGGTGACGCGCATCATCACCGCGTCATGACACACCGCAATCGGGTAGCCGAGGCGCACCAGGCGTACCTGCAATTCGTCGCTGCACAAGGTCGAGCAACCGCCCATGCCGAACGCATGAATCATCCGCGCCTGGCCGAGCAGTTTCACCGCGTCGGCAAAGCGCGATTCGTCGAACCCGGCCAAGTGCTGGCGCAGTGTGGTTTCGATATCGCCAACAATCTGTCCGTAAAACGCCGACTGCTCAGGCGTGCCCGCCGGGTCGAGAAAACGGCTGCCGACACCGCTGGCCTGAGCCAGTTGCAGGCGCAGATCACGCAGGTCACGGCAGCCGACGGTGCGAGCAAACCGCGACAGCGTGGCGGTGCTGACCTCGGCGCGTTGCGCCAGATCTTCGAGGCTGGCGGAGGCGGCAAAACCAACGTCGTCGAGCATCAGCCGGGCGATGCGGCCCTCGCCGGCGCTGAAGGAATCCTGGCGGGCGCGGATCTGGTAGAGGATGTCCATGGCGGATGGCTCCGGTTACAGCAGGTAAGAAAGGCCGACGGTCAGACCGAAAGCGACCAGCGAGATCAATGTCTCAAGCACGGTCCAGGTCTTGAACGTCTGCGCGACCGTCATGTTGAAGTATTCCTTGATCAACCAGAAGCCGCCGTCGTTGACGTGGGAAAAGATAACCGAGCCAGCGCCGGTCGCCAGCACCAACAGCTCAGGGTGTGGATATCCCAGACCAATGGCCACCGGCGCGACCACGCCGGACGCGGTGGTCATGGCCACGGTGGCGGAACCGGTGGCGACGCGCATCAACGCCGCGAACAGCCAGCCCATGATCAGCGGCGACAGGTGAAATTCGTGGGCGAGACCGACGATCTGATCGGTGACGCCGGCATCCACTAAAATCCGGTTCAGACCGCCGCCAGCACCGACCAGCAAGGTGATGCTGGCGGTCGGGGCCAGGCATTCGTTGGTGAATTTGAGGATCGATTCACGGTTGAAACCCTGAGCAATGCCCAGCGTCCAGAAACTCAACAATGTCGCCAACAGCAACGCAATCACCGAGTTGCCGATGAACAACAGGAACTGATTGAAGCTACTGCCCGGCGTGGAAATCAGGTTGGCCCAACCACCAATCAGCATCAGCACCACCGGCAGCAGAATGGTCGCCATGGTGATGCCGAAACCCGGCAGTTTGTCGCGCGGTTCGCGGTCGAGGAATTGCTTTTCCAGCGGGTTATCCGCCGGCAACTGAATGCGCGGCACGATGAATTTGGCGTACAAGGGGCCGGCGATAATGGCGGTCGGAATGCCGATGGCAATCGCATACAACAGAGTCTGCCCGACCGACGCCTGATACGCCTGCACCGCCAACATCGCCGCCGGGTGCGGTGGCACCAGCGCATGCACCACCGACAGGCCGGCGACCATTGGCAGGCCGACCATCAGAATCGACACACCGACGCGCCGCGCCACGGTGAAGGCAATCGGCACCAGCAAGACAAAACCGACTTCGAAAAACAGCGGCAGCCCGACCAGAAACGCAATGCAGACCATCGCCCAATGGGCGTTTTTCTCGCCGAACTTGTCAATCAAGGTGCGCGCCATCTGCTCGGCGCCGCCGGACTCGGCCATCATCTTGCCGAGCATCGTCCCCAGCGCCACCACCAGCGCAATATGCCCCAGCGTCTTGCCCACCCCGGCCTCATACGCGCCCACCACACCCGACGGCGGCATCCCCGCCACCAGTGCCAGGCCAATGGAAATCAAGGTGATGACAATGAACGGATTGAGCCGGTAACGGGCGATCAACACGATCAGCGCGATGATGGCGACGGCGGCATAGACCAGCAGCCAATAGCCGAAGGAAGGCGTCATGCGGTACTCCTCGAAAGGGTCACGTTCGAATGGGTTGTGAAACTCATAAATCATTTCGAGATCGAGATTTCAAACCGCATGAAAGTAATTTTCGTGGAGAGATAAGGCGTGTCGCTAATGGATATGCCGTGTCGCGATTAATGAAAATCGAGGGGCGGGATTTTCATAAGTTTCCTGGCAGATGAGAGACGAATTTGGGAGCGAGCCTGCTCGCGAAGACGGTCTCGCATTCAACATCTCTATCGACTGAAGCAGCGCTTTCGCGAGCAGGCTCACTCCTACAGTTTTGATTGCAGTCGTTCACCGAATCCCTGAAGCAATTGAACGCAAACTCAAAGTCAAAAACAGCAAGTTCCTGCACCTTTCCCTGGCCAAGTAACATCGCCGCTCAGGTCCACAAGGCTTGTCGTACCCAATACTCCATCGGTTCGTAGTTGCCATTCAAACCCTGGTGGATCGCAGAAAAATAAGCTTCTTTGTTTCGTTCCCAACTGCTGTAGTCGAGCGGAACGTAGCCCGCTTGCACGGCCATGACATCCGCCAGTAATCGCGACAAACGTTCATTTCCTTCACGGAACGGATGAATCAGGATGAACTCCACGTGCGTAACCGCGATGGCGTGAATCAGGTTCTCGTCCAGATCAGGCCCGCATGGCGTGTATTTCGCCAGGCAGCTCTTCTCGAATCCATCCAGCAGTCGAGGAATCTGCGGTGCCGCCGCAAAGAAGAATCCATCCTTGCCAAGGTCCACCGCACGAACATCACCCGCCCATGGATAGATATTCCCCAGCCATTGCCGATGCCAATCCTGCAAATCCTCAATAGTGATTGACCGATCCGGCAAATCCTCGATAAGCACGGACTGGTAGAGTTTTTCCAACAGCACCAGTTCTGCGTCATCCATTTCCTCAGGATCGCAGAGGCCCAATTTGTTGCTCAGTACTTGCTCATTCGAGCCGGGCTGAAAGCGACTCTGTGCGCCCTCTGCGTCATATCGGTTAGTCATCCTTGCACCTTTGAACCGGCATAGTTCCGAGCACCATAAGACCGGTCTGACACGAGCGCAAAGCCTGAAATACAAACGGCCGCCCGAGGGCAGCCGTTTGGAGTGGTGATCGCCAGGCCCTACAGGGCTTAAACACCCATCACACCATTTCGTTACGAATCCATTCAACCACCGACGTACGCTTCGGTGCCCAGCCCAGCAGTTCGCGGGCGTGTTTGCCGCGTACGCGGCTGTTGGAGCCGAGGCCGTAGTTGGCCATTTCGTAGCCCCATTCGGCTTCGGCGTCTTTCAGCGGCCAGTCTTGCGGCTCACCGAGGTTCAGTGCCTGCGCCATGGCGGTGGTCATGTCGATGAACGACGCTTCGCCGCTTTCGACAAAATAGAACGTACCCGGTACGTTTTTGGTCAGCGCCAGCAGATACAGGGCGACGACGTCTTCAATGTGCACGTTCGACCAGATGTTCTGACCCGTGCCGACGTGGCGCACAACGCCGCTTTTACGTGCCTGTTTGAGCAGACGTGGCAACTGCACGCTGTCGCGATTGACGCCCAGGCTGTGGCCGTAGATCAAGGTGTTGCAGATGACGGCAGAGTTCACGCCATCCTTCGCGGCGGCGAGGATCAGGTTGTCGATGGCCACGCGGGCAGCCTTGTCGACGGTCGGTTCCGGCAGGTTGTCTTCGAAGTAGATGACGTCGCTGGATTTACCGCCCGACGCATCGCCGACGATGCTCGAACCGCTGGTATGCAGGAACACTTTGTTGGAACCGCGCAAAGCGTCGAGTAACGCTTCAACCGCACCGCGATGGTCGCTGCTGGCGGCGTTGATCACAGCGTCGGCAGCACGGGCCTGTTCGGCGAGCAATACTTTATCGTCGAGGGTGCCGATCACCGCGGTGATGCCCAGTGCTTTCAGCTCATCTGCCTGTTCGGCGCTGCGCACCAGACCGGTGACTTTATGCCCGGCCTGGACCAGACCCGTGGCGATCGAACCGCCGATAAAACCGGCGGCGCCGGTGACGAATACGTTCATGGAGAAACTCCCTGCGTGAATAAGTGATGGGGCGAGTATCGACCGATGTCCCTCACGGAAACACCCGCCCTCGGCCAATTCACTCTTGCGCAGAGGTCACGAATCAGCCCTTGAAATCAGCGCTGGCGTAAGCGGCGAGTTTGCTCTGGATAAAGTCGAGGAAGCACTGAATGCGCAGCGCCAGTTGCGAGTTACGGTAGTACACCGCGTTGATCGGCTGGCGATAACCGCTGTTGAATTCACCCAGCAACACTTTCAAACGTCCGGCGCGAATGTCGTCGATGGTCATGAAGTGCGACAGGCAGGCGATGCCCTGCCCTTCCAGTGCCAGGTGGCGCACGGTCTCGCCGCTGGAGGCGCTGATGGCCGGATTGATCGGCCAGCGGTCACCGTGCACGTAGCGCAATGGCCACTGGTTGAGGCCTTCGTTCTGGGTGAAGCCGAGCAAGGTGTGCTCGCTCAAGTCGGCCACTTGCAACGGTGCGCCGTGTTTCTGCAGATACGCGGGGCTGGCGACGATCAGCAGCGGACTGCAACCGAGTGAACGCGCGTGCAGCGTCGAATCGGCGAGGGTGCCGATGCGGATGGCGATGTCGGTGCTTTGTTCCAGCAGGTCAATGATCAGGTCATTGCTGTTGAGTTCGAGCTGGATGTCCGGGTAGAGCCGGCGGAACTCGTCGATGTAAGGGACGACGGCGTGGAGCATGAACGGCGAGGCGGCGTTGATCCGTAGGCGTCCGGACGGGGTTTGCTGGCGGGAGGACAGGCGTTCTTCGAGTTGGTCCATCTGGTCGAGAATCAGCTTGGCCTGCTCGAAGAAATACTTGCCCTCCTCGGTCAGATCCATGCGCCGCGTGGTGCGGTTGATCAACGTGGTGTCGAGCTTGGCTTCCAGCCGCGACAGCGTGCGGCTGACCGCCGAAGGGGTCTGCCCGACCTGCTCGGCGGCGGCGGAGATTGAACCGCATTCGATCACGCAGACGAAAATCTGCAACTCATCCGATCTGGCTTTCACGGGTGTCCTCTAATCGAATGCATATTCATTGTGGCGAGGGAGCTTGCTCCCGCTCGAGCGCGCAGCGGTCGCAAGCTTTTTGGGACTGCTGCGCAGTCCAGCGGGAGCAAGCTCCCTCGCCACAGGATTTGGCCAAACTATTCGATAGTAGCTTGATTCACTCAAGCCTTGAGAGCGAATACCTCTTTCAGATGCTGTTCATACCGCGCCACATCGTTCTCGATGTTCGGGCGCTTCATCACGTCCACACAGAGGAACGTCGGCAAAGCCGTCATGCCCAAAAACTCGTTGGCCTTGTGAAACGGAAAATACACCGCGTCCACGCCTTTGGCTTCGAAGAAGTCGGTCGGGTCGTCAAACGCTTGCTGGGGTGCGTTCCAGGTCAGCGACAGCATGTATTGCTTGCCCTGAATCAGTCCGCCGCTGCCGTATTTCTGCGACGCATCGGAGCGGGTGCGGCCATCGCTGGCGTAGAGGCTGCCGTGACCTTCGGTGAAGACTTCGTCGAGGTACTTTTTAACCGTCCACGGCGCGCCCATCCACCAGCCCGGCATTTGATAGATGATCACGTCAGCCCAGAGGAATTTCGCTACTTCCTCTGCAACGTCATAACCCTCGTCGATGAACGTGGTTTTCACGTCGACACCGCCGCGATCCAGCACGCTCAGCGCCGCTTCGTGCAGGGTGGTGTTGTAGCGACCGTCGGAGTGGGCGAATTTTTTACCGCCATTGAGCAACAAAACTTTTTTCATGACAAAGCCTCGGCGCAGCCATCGGGCTGGGTGGAGAAGGGAAAATGGAATGGCGGCAGATTAACGATCCGCCTCGCGCGGAATAAGCCTTTGTTGCGCAAAATACATTTGAGCAAAACGCACGAATCGAGCACAGATTGTTGCCGTAGGATTGGCCGCCATCTGAACTTGAGGAATTTCATCGATGAGTGAACGCCACGGTTTCATCCTGCACGCCAAGACCCGTCCGGAAAAAGCCGAGGCTTTCGAGACGCTGTTCCGCGCCTATGTCGAACCGAGCCGCGCCGAACCGGGTTGCATCGAATACCACATGCTGCGCGACCAGGAAGATCCGTCGCTGTTCATCTTCTACGAGATCTGGAAAAGCCAGGCGCATCTGGACGTGCACTCGAACCTGCCGCACATGAAGCAATTCTTCGAGCAGCGCATGGAGTATCTGGAGCGTGATTTTGATATCCGCCGGATCGACATGCTCAGCGAGTCATCGGCTAACCGCTGATCAGCAGGTGGGCGCCGAGCGCGCCCATTCCGATGAAGAACACGCGCTTGAACAGCATCGCGCTGATGCGTTGACGCAGCCATTGGCCGAGCAGCATCCCGAGCACTGCCGGGATCAGCGCCAGCAGCGAGGCGCTCAATTCGCCGCCACCGAGTGCGCCGCGCCAGAGCAAGCCGCCGGCCAGCGCGAGCGTCGAAACGGTGAAGGACAGGCCCAGCGCCTGCACCAGTTCATCACGGTTCAAGCCCAGCGCTTGTAGGTACGGCACGGCGGGAATGACGAAGACGCCGGTGGCGGAAGTGATGAGGCCGGTGATCACGCCACAGACCGGGCCGAGCCAGGATTCATGGCGAGGTTTAACGTGCAGCGTCGGCAGGAACAACCCACTCAACGCATACAGCAACAGCGCCGCGCCCAACCCGCGTACGACCCAGTGCCCGCCCGCCATGCCGATCCACACAGTGCCGACACCGGTGCCGAGAAAGATCATCAGCAGCATCGGCCACAGGCGCCGGATCAGTTGTTTCAAATGCCCGCCGAATGCCAGTTGCCAGACATTGGTTAACGTTGCCGGAATAATCAGCAGCGCCGCTGCCTGCGACGGTGCCATAGCCAGACCCAGCAGACCCATGGCGACCGTGGGCAGGCCGAGGCCAATGACGCCTTTGACCAGACCGGCCATGACGAAAGTGGCGATGACCAGCAGTGACAGGGCCAGGCCGAGGTTTTGGTAGAAATCTGCGAGGGTGTTCATGGCGCTACTGTGCGCCTGAGGGGGCGGGTTGAAAATCTGCCATATACTGAGGCTGCCTCTCTCTATACAAGAGTCTGAGATACTCTTTGAGACCTCAGGCCCCTTCGCGAGCAGGCTCGCTCCCACATTGGATCTGTGGCGAGCACAAACCTGTGGGAGCGAGCCTGCTCGCGAAGAGGCCGGCCCATACACCACAAAACCAGAGGCTGTCCCCATGCACTTCGACCTCACCGACCTGCGCCTCTACCTGCACATTCTCGACACCGGCAACATCACCGCCGGCGCCGCCCGCAGCCATTTGTCACTTGCCGCCGCCAGCGCAAGAATCCGCGCGATGGAAGCGTCATTGGGCACCGAGTTTCTCCAGCGCGGTCGCCGTGGCGTCACCCCGACACCGGCCGGCAAAGCCCTGGCGCAGCACGCGCGCATCCTTCTGCAACAGGCCGAACGCCTGCAGCAGGATCTGGCCGACTACGCCAAAGGCGTCAAAGGTCAGGTGCGTCTACTGTGCAATACCACCGCGATCACTGAATACCTGCCGGAAGTGCTCGCGGACTTTTTGCGCAGCCACCCCAATCTCGACATCGACCTGCAAGAGCTGCCCAGCGCACGCATCACCCATGCCTTGCGCCAAGGTGCGGCAGATCTGGGGATTGTGTCTGACGCGGTCGACACCAGCGACCTACAGACTCAAGCGTTCCGCGACGATCCACTGGTGTTGATTCTGCCGCTGGACCACCCATTGTCTGACGCCGCGGAGGTCAGTTTCAGCGACGCCTTGCGCCACGACTTTGTAGGACTGAGTGCCGACAGCGCTCTGGCGATCTATCTCGAAGAGCAGGCCTTGCACAGCGGCTCGCGAATGCAGGTGCGCATCCGCGCGGATGGTTTTGACGGTGTGATGCGCATGGTCGGCCGTGGCGCGGGACTTGCCATTGTGCCGCTGGCCGCCGTCGAACGCGGGCCGTCTCGCGCCTTCAAAAGCGTCGCCCTTGATGAGCCTTGGGCGCGCCGTACCTTAATGCTCTGTGCCAGAGATTTCAGCGCATTGCCGGGGTACGCCAAAGCCTTGTTGCACGCCTTGACTCTCCCCTAAGGGGCAGACTTCATCCTTGGCTTTTTCCAGCAAGGACAGTAACGATGGGCAAACGCATACTGCTGATTCTGGGCCACCCTTCGGCGACAAGCCTGTGCGCCGCGCTCGCTGAGCGTTATGCACAATCCGCACTTGCGGCCGGGCATGAGGTGCGTCAGTTAAGGCTTGGGGAGATGAATTTCGACCCGGTGCTGCGCGAAGGTTATCAACAGATCCAGGCGCTGGAAAATGACTTGAGTGCGGCACAATCCGACATCCTTTGGGCTGAACATCTGACACTGGTTTACCCGATCTGGTGGGGCGGCATTCCGGCGCTGCTCAAAGGTTTTTTTGATCGGGTGCTGCTGCCGGGTTTCGCCTTCAAATACCGCAAAGGCAAAGCCTTCCCGGACAAACTGCTGAAGGGCCGCACCGCGCATTTGCTGGTGACGATGGACACACCGCCCTGGTATTACCGCTGGGTCTATCGCATGCCCGGACTGAATGAAGTGCGCAAAACCACACTCCAATTCTGCGGGATCAAACCCGTGCGCACGCTGACGTTCGGTCCGGTGCTTGGTTCCACCGATCAGCAACGACAAGCCTGGCTGCAACAGGCGCAGGCTATCGCCGGCCGGTAAGTCTGCCGATAATGCCCCGCGCTGATTCACATTAAAAAGGACGTTTATGTACATCGGTCAAGCTGCGCAACGCTCCGGCACCACCATCAAAAGCATCCGCCACTATGAGTCGATCGGCCTGCTGCCCAAACCCCGGCGTCAAGGCAACTACCGCCTCTACGATCAACAAAGTGTCGAACTGCTGATCTTCATCAAATGCGCCAAAGACATGGGTTTTCGCCTCAAGGAGCTGCAGGCGATCTTCGCTGATCACCACGGCGAGGCGATGCCTTGGGCGCTGGCGCAACAGGCCATTGAAACGAAGAAACGCGAAATCAACAACAGCATGGCCGAGCTCATCCGGCAATACGCGCAACTGGAAGGGTTCGAAGCAAGCCTGGAACACGCCCGGGTCACTTGCCCACTGGAAAACCTGTAAGCGGTTTGCGCGTTTCTGAGCACTTCGATGTCGAGCACAGACAACTGAGCAGCGCCCGGGCGCTATAGGGTGCGAGTTCATTCCTCACGTTCACTGCCCGGAGTCCCCATGACCGCGACCGCCCCTATCACTGTTCTGCGCGACACCCACCCGCTGCCGGTACTCGACGCCTGCAAATGGGAAAAACTCGAGGGCGACCCGCACACCGTCAACCTCAACGCCTACACCAGCGAAGACGGCAGCAAGATCATGGGCACCTGGATCTGCACCCCGGGCAAGTGGCGCGTGGAATATGTGAAGTGGGAGTACTGCCATTTCCAGGAAGGCTACTGCGTGATCACCCCGGACGGCATGGCGCCGATCCACCTGCGGGCCGGCGATATTTTCGTGATTGAACCGGGGATGAAAGGCACGTGGGAAGTGGTCGAGACCGTGCGCAAATACTTCGTGTTTGCCTGATACAAAAAAGCCGGGAAATCACCTGTGGCGAGGGAGCTTGCTCCCGCTCGGCTGCGCAGCAGTCGTAAATTCAGCAGACGCGGAGTTCTGGATATCCGCATTCGCTGGTTTTGGGTCTGCTGCGCAGACCAGCGGGAGCAAGCTCCCTCGCCACAAAAAACGCCTTCACTCCAAGAGATTGAGTTGACCCTAGCTCTTGGAGTTGTGGTTACTGCGGCTTGCGATAGCTGTTGATAATCGCCGAGAAGTCTTTCCCGCCATCACCACGCTGACTCATCGCCTGATACAACTGCTGTGCCACCGCGCCGAGTACCACGGGCTGATGCGCCTGACGTGCCGCTTCCGTTGCCAGGCCCAGATCCTTGAGCATCAGTTCCGCACCAAAACCGCCGGTATAACCGCGTGAGGCGGGCGCCGTTTCGACGATGCCCGGCCACGGGTTGTACATTTCCGAACTCCAGCAACGCCCGGTCGAGCTGTTGATGATGCCGGCCAGCACCGAGGTGTCGATGCCCAGCGCATCACCCAGCGCCATCGCTTCACTGACACCGACCATCGAAATCGCCAGCAGCAGGTTGTTACAGATCTTGGCGATCTGCCCGGTGCCGACTTCACCGCAATGCACGATGTTGCGGCCCATCTGCGCCAGCACCGGTTGCAGGGTGGCGAACAGTTCTGGCGTGGCGCCGACCATGAAGGTCAGCGTCCCGGCCGTCGCGCCACCGGTGCCGCCGGAGACTGGCGCATCGGCCATGGCCACCCCTTGTTTCGCCGCTGCAACTGCGACATCGCGAGCCGTCTGCGGATCGATGGTGCTGCAATCCACTGCCGGCACACCTTTGCCGATGCCGGCCAGGACGCCGTCTTCACCGAGCCAGACGCTGCGCACATGTACGGCGGCCGGGAGCATGGTGATCACCAGTTCGGCGTCCTCGGCAGCTTCGCGCGCCGACGAACGAATGGTGCCGCCCAGTTGTTCCAGTTCCGCCAGCACGGTTTTGTTCAGGTCGACCAGATTCAGCGAATGGCCAGCCTTGATCAGGTTGCGCGCCATTGGCGCGCCCATGTTACCCAGACCGATAAATGCGATTTTCATGGCCGATTCCTCAGCGCAGATTGATGGTGGTGTTCACGCCGTCGTTGACGCTGTTGTCATCGAACCAGCGCGCCGTGACCGTTTTCGTCTGGGTATAGAACTGCACCACTTGCTTGCCGTACGGGCCGAGGTCGCCGAGTTTCGAACCACGGGAACCGGTGAAGCTGAAGAACGGCACCGGTACCGGAATCGGAATGTTGATACCGACCTGGCCAACGTCGATTTCAGTCTGGAATTTACGCGCCGCTGCGCCGCTCTGGGTGAATAGACCCGTGCCGTTGCCGAACGGGTTGGCGTTGACCAGCGCAATGGCCTGATCAAGGGTGTCGACTTCCAGCACCACCAGCACCGGGCCGAAGATTTCCTGGGTGTAGATCTGCATGTCGGTGGTCACGCCCGAGAACAGGGTCGGGCCGACGAAGTTGCCTTGCTCGTAGCCCGGCACCTTGATGTCGCGACCGTCCAGCTCAAGCTTGGCGCCTTCCTTGATGCCGCTTTCGATCAGGTCGAGAATCCGTGCCTTGGCTTTCTTCGAGATCACTGGCCCGACATCGGTGCCCGGCTCGCTGCCGGCGTTGACGGTGAGTTTCTGCGCCAGCGCTTTCAGGTCCGGCAGCCATTGTTTCGCCGCACCGACCAGCACCACCACCGAAGTGGCCATGCAACGCTGCCCGGCCGCACCGAAACCGGCGCCAACCAAGGCATTCAGCGCTTGCTCGCGATTGGCGTCCGGGAGCACCACGGCGTGGTTCTTCGCGCCCATCATCGATTGCACGCGTTTGCCGTGCTTGCCGGCCAAGTCATAGACGTGGGTGCCGACCGCCGTCGAACCGACGAACGATACGGCTTTGATGTCTTTGTGCGTGCACAGGCCGTCGACCACATCCTTGCCGCCGTGAACCACGTTGAGCACGCCTGCCGGAACGCCAGCCTCGATGGCAAGTTCCACCAGCAGCATGGTCGACAGCGGATCCTGTTCGGATGGTTTGAGTACGAAGGTGTTGCCGCAAGCGATCGCCATCGGGAACATCCACAGCGGAATCATCGCCGGGAAGTTGAACGGCGTGATGCCGGCGCAGACACCGATTGGCTGACGCAGGGTGTAGGTATCGACGCCGCCGGCGACGTTTTCGGCGAACTCGCCCATTTGCAGAGTGCCAATGGAGCACGCGTGCTCGACCACTTCCAGGCCACGGAAAATATCACCCTCGGCGTCGGCAATGGTTTTGCCCTGCTCGGCGCTCAGTACCACGGCGATACGTTTGGAGTGTTCACGGATCAGCGCTTGCAGCTTGAGCATGATGCGCATGCGTGCGCCGATCGGGGTCAGTTTCCAGGTCTGGAAGGCACGGTGTGCGGCACTGATGGCTGCATCCACTTCAGCGGCGGTGGCAAACGGCACTTTCGCCAGCACTTGCTGGGTCGCCGGGTTGACGATGTCGTGCCATTCGGTGGTCTGCGACTCGACCCACTCGCCGTCGATCAGCAGCTTGACCTTCTGGACCGTGGTTTCGTTGGGCGTAAGCGATGCGTTCATGCTGGTCTCCAAAACTTGTTTTTATCGTAGTAGCCAAGGCGAAGAGTTCGCCTTGAGATGAGGCGTGTGTCACGAATTGGTTGTCGGACTGTTTTTGGAGTATAGATGTGCAAACTTCTAATAAGAACGCACATATAAGCCCGTCCATCATGCAAAAAAACATCACCTCTCTAGGTTCGCTCAACTGGGACGACCTCAAGTTTTTCCTCGAAGTCGCCCGTACGCGCAAGGCCAGCACCGCCGCCAAACGGCTCGCGGTGGACTACACCACGGTGTCGCGGCGCATCAGTTCGCTGGAAGCGGCGCTCGGCACGTTGCTGTTCGAGAAGTCGCGCACCAGCGGCTTCGTATTGACCACCGAAGGCCAGCGCCTACTGGGTTATGCCGAGTCGATTGAAAGCACGCTGCACATGGCCTGCGAACAGGTTTCCGGTTCCGGCGTGGCGCTGTCCGGGCACGTGCGCATGGGCTGCACCGAAGGCTTCGGCAGCTTTTTCATCACGCCGCAGCTGAGCCATTTCGTCGATTCCTACCCGGCAATCTCGGTGGACATCCTGCCGCTGCCGCACTTCATCAGCCTGTCGAAGCGCGAGGCCGATATCGTCATCGCTCTGGAGCGTCCCGAACACGGGCCGTACGTCTGCTGCAAACTCTGCGACTACCGCTTGCAGCTCTACGCCACCCAGGACTACCTCGACAAACACCCACCGATCCGTCGCCCGGCCGATTTGAGCAAGCATCAATTCATCAGTTATGTGGATGACCTGGCGTTCAGCTCGGAGCTGCTCTACCTGGCGAACGTGCTGCCCGGCGCCAGCGCCCATTTGCGCAGCACCAGCGTGATCGCGCAGTTCGTCGCCGCGCAGCAGGGGCGTTCTCTGGCGATTCTGCCGTGCTTCCTCGCCGCACAGGACCCGCGCCTGCTGCCGGTGTTGCCCGAGGAAATCGATATCACCCGGCAGTTCTGGATGTACTGCCGCGAAGATCTGCGCAAGCTCAAGCGGATTACCCTGTTGTGGGATTACATCCGTGAGGTGACCGAGCGCAATCAGGGTCTGCTGATGGGGCAGACCCGCGAGATGCGGTTTGCCGATTAGTCGGCGCTGACCACGATCGCGACGCGGCGGTTTTCCGTGCGCCCCGCCGCCGTGGTGTTGGGCGCAACCGGTTCGCTGCTGCCCAGGCCTTGCAGCTGAATGTTTTCTTGCTTCATGCCGACCGTGCCCAGCACCTTGGCCACGCTTTTGGCTCGGCGCAGGGACAGTTGCTGGTTGTAGCTTTCCTTGCCAGACGCGTCGGTGTGGCCATCGACCCGCACTCGTTCGATGCCGACGTTGAGCAGCGCCTTGCCGATGCGCTCGACGATTTCGGTGCTTTGTTTGTTCAGGCTTTCGACATCGCTGCCGAACAGCACTTTGCCCGACAGGCCAAACTCCCAGCCTTCGTCGGTCAATTCAAAACCCTGCTGTTTGAGCACGGCAATCTGCGCGGGAGTCAGGCCTTTTTGCGGGGCGGTCTGGCAACCGGTCAGGGTCAGCGTGGCCATCAGCAGCAGGATGGAAAAAATTCGAATGGGCAGTGTGAACACGGAAGTCAGCTCCTGGTTTGAACGGGATCGGTCGGGTGCTCCGACCCAGCCGTGAATTGAGCGCCACGGGAAAGGCGCTTGGCTTGATACATCGCCGCATCGGCGGCATCGAGCAAGGCTCCGGGCGTGGCGCCATGATCGGGGTAAACGGCGATGCCGATACTGAGCGACGTCACGACACTGGTGTCGCCCGGCAGCGCGATGGGCATGTCCATGCTGGCGAGAATCTTGTCGGCGATGCGCTCGGCGTCTTCGATCTTGTGCAAGGGGGTCAGCAGCACGGCGAACTCGTCACCGCCGAGGCGCGCGACCAGATCCTCCTCGCGCAACTGGGCGCGCACTCGGTTGGCCACGGCTACCAGCACCGCGTCTCCGGCGGCGTGGCCGAAGTTATCGTTGATCCCTTTGAATCGATCACTGTCGAGAAACAGCACCGCCACGCGCTCGTGAAGTTTGCTGGCGTTGCGCAGCGCACGGATCAATCGGCCCTCGAAAAAGGCGCGGTTCGGCAGCCCGGTCAGACTGTCGTGACTGGCCTGGTGAGCAAGCGTTTCATTTTCGTTTTGCAGATGGGTTTGCCACGACTCCAGCTCGTCGAGCAAGGCGTTGAAGTCGTTGCCGAGATTGTCCAGTTCGGCGATCTGCGCCGGCGGCACACGGCGATCCAGTGCTCGCTCGCTGCGCGCGGCGTGGGCCACGGCTGCGAGTTTGTGCAGCGGGCCAATGATGCCGCGCAACTGGCGCCGTGCCAGAGAGAGTGCAACCCAGGCGCTGATCGCGGTACAGAGAATAATCCCGGCCAGACCACTGAGCAGAAAGCTCATCAGGCTGCCACCATGGCCCATGAGCAGAACGCGCCCGATTTCACGGTCCTGATGCAGGATCGGCAGGTTGATCGGTTTTTCCAGAACGGCGCGGGTGATGCTCATTTCCAGCGCCGAGAACAAGCCGTTTTCCGGCCGTTGCCAGCGTGCGAGCAATTGGCCTTGAGCGTCCAGCACCTGGACGTCCGCCACTTCCTCGGTGGAAGCGATCAGCGCCAGCGCTTCGGTGGCGGCAGCCTTGTCGTTGAACACCACCGCCGCTTCGACGGTGTAGCTGATCGAGCGAGCAATCAAGTGCAGGTTGTGATCGGCGTAAACCCGCAACGCCAGAACACCCAGCAGGGTCAGCGAGACACTGGCCATCGTCACGGCCACCAACGCCACAATCAAGTTGCCGCGACCAATGACCGAGCCCAGCGTGGGGCGAACTTTCGAGCTGAACAGTTTCATGGCGCCGCCGGTTTGCGACGCGACAACTGCAGGACGCTTGGATGAATGCGCACGCCACTGCGGGCGACGGAGTCTAGATTGACTTCGAAAGACACCTGATCGTCGCCAACCCGCAGGCAGAACAGGCTGCCCACCGTGCACTGATCACCGCCTTCGCTGATGCTCAGCACCGGATGGCCGATCAGCGAGGTAAACAGGCGACTGCGTTCATCCGCTGTGAGTTTGCCGATGTACACGGCATCGCATTCGCTGACGATGGCCGGGTTGTCCGCCAGCAGACGGCGCACGGTAACGGGTCGGCCTGTGGCTTGGGTCGTACCTTTGACCAGATCGTCGGTGTACTCGGTAGGGCCGACGATGCACAGGCGCAATTGCGCAGGCTCCACCGGCCAGCGTGCGTAGCTGAGAATGCCCAGAACGACTTTGGTGACAGCTTGAGCGCGTTGCTCAGCCATGCCCGGCGGCGTTTGCGGCTGTGCGACGGCCATGCCCGCCAGCGCACAGAGCAAACCGACAAGCACTGCGCGCTTGCAGCGAAACACGCGCTCTGTCGCCCAGACAGCCAGCTTCATGCAGGGATTCTCTTGGATCGTAGCGAAATGATGCCGCAACGATAGCACAGCGCTGAATCACCAGCGATACAGTGCCCCCTGACTGGCTGGTCAGTAATTGCCATCAATGGCTGTTTTTATCACTCTCGGGGCTCGGCCCCCTCTTCCAGTTCAAGCATCAACCCGCTGAGGCGCTTAACCTTGCGCTGCACGGCTTCTTCGAACACCCCGGCGCGCGGCTCGATCAGGGTGAACCAGTGCTTGGCCCGGGTGATGCCGGTGTAAATCAGCTCTTTGGTCAGCACTGGATTCAGGGCATCCGGAAGGATCAACGCGGTGTGCGCAAATTCCGAGCCCTGGGATTTGTGCACCGTCATGGCGTACACGGTTTCCACATCGTTGAGCCGACTCGGCAACACGAAACGCACCCCGCCCTGGCCATCATTGCGCGGGAAAGCCACACGCAGCACCGGTTTGCCGGCATCGGGACCTTCGCGCTCGGGCAGTTTCAAGGCAATGCCGATGTCGCCATTCATCAAACCCAGGCCGTAGTCATTGCGCGTCATCAGCACTGGCCGCCCCTCGTACCATTGCTGGTCATTGTCGATCAGGCGAGCCTTGAGCAAAGCTGCGGTAATGCGCAGGTTCAGACCCTCCACGCCCCACGGCCCCTTGCGCACCGCACACAGCAGCTGAAAAGTGTCGAACGCCTGCAGAACTTCCCTGGCCCATGTGATCCAGTCCGGATGTTCGAGCGGCCTGCCGGACGGTGGACGCTGATTGCGCAGCACACTCAGATAATGCCGATAACCTTGCGGGCCATCGCCATGGCCCTCCAGCAACAGTCGCTCTAACTTGTGATCGTGCTCGCCCTTTAGCGACAACGAATACACATCGTCATAGTGCCCAGCCGACAGCAGCTGACGCGCCTCATCCGGCAATTGCTGATTGACCCGGCGCGCGAGTTGGCCGATACCGCTACCCTCGCCGAAACGCCGTGAGTGACGCAGCATTACCACTTGTTGCGCCAGCGGATGAGTGTCGTCGACGTCTTCACACAAACCGCTGCCCTGCAAGGTTTCACCGCTGACCGACTCCAGCCACTGACGCGTCTTCGGGCTGTACCAACCACTTTCGGCATCGCGACACAGATCACCCAGCACCGCACCGGCCTCCACGGAGGCCAGTTGGTCCTTGTCACCGAGCAATACCAGGCGCGCGTGGGGCGGCAAGGCGTCGAGCAGATTCGCCATCATTTCCAGATCGATCATCGACGCTTCATCGACCACCAGTACATCCAGGGGCAAGCGGTTGCCGGCATGGTGTCGAAAGTGTCGAGTGCCGGGGCGACTGCCGAGCAAGCGATGCACCGTGGTCACGTCGCAGGGGATTTTCGCCCGTACGTCTTCGGCGACTTTCAGTGACTGCACTTGTTGACTGATGGACTCGGTCAGCCGCGCTGCGGCTTTGCCGGTCGGCGCCGCCAAGCGGATACGCAAGGGATGGCCAGTCTCCACCGCCGGCGCCTGAAGCAGTGCCAGCAAACGTACCACCGTCGTGGTTTTACCTGTGCCCGGGCCACCAGTGACGATGCTGAATGCGCCACGCGTGGCGATGGCACAGGCGAGTTTTTGCCAGTCGATCACATCGCCGGATTTCGCCGAGCCAAACAACTCGTTCAACCGCTGCGGGAGGTCATCCGGCGTTGCTTCGCGCTGTACGAGGCGCTGGCGCAAGGCGAGATCGATACGGCGCTCGTAGGCCCAGTAGCGTCGCAGATACAGACGTTTCCCGGATAATACCAATGGCCGTCGCTGCGCCGAATCACTGCCGTCAGCCGACAATGCAACCAAGGCGCTCGCCGCCAGAACCTTGCACCAATGCGCGCCATCGAGCGCCTCAAGCAATTGCGAGGGCAGCAGCAACACCCCGCCCAGCACATCGCCTTCGGGCGGTAGCGACAGGGCAAAGTCCGGCGCTTTGAGGGTTTCGAACAGATCCAGGCACACATGCCCATGACCGAGTTGATGGCTGGTCAGCGCCGCGGCGAGCAGCACCAGTGGATCAGTATCCGGCTCAAGCTCGTGGAGGAATGCGACGAATGCCTTGTCGAGAGCACGCAGCCAGCCACGTTCGACCCAACGGGTGAGCAGCACCAGCAAATCATCGGCGCGGGTCAGGGGCGCGAGTGTCGACAGACTGTCGGCAGCCAGCGGTGTCGGCAGCAGATCGTCCAGGCTGCGGCTCATAGCAAGACTCCCTGTTCCCACAAGGGCTCGGCCTTGGGTTCGGGTTTGCCCTGGAACATCCGGTCCAGACGTTCGATCAACTCCCGCGGTGGTCGCACAAAGTAAGCACCGCGACTGGCTGCACGAGTACCGCGCAGAAACAGGTACAGCGCGCCACCGACATGCCGGTCGTAATCGTAGTCGGGCAATCGTGCCTTGAGCTGGCGATGCAACGCCAACAGGTACAACACATATTGCAGGTCGTAGCGATTATCGAGGATCGACTGTTCCATGGCCTGCTCGGTGTAGGCCAGGTCATCGCTGCCCAGCCAGTTGGATTTGTAGTCCGCCACGTAATAGCGGCCGTCGTGCTCAAAAGTCAGATCGATGAAGCCTTTGAACATACCGTTGAGTTGCACCGGTTCTGCCGCCACTCGCGCCACGCCATTGTGCGTGTACTGACGCACCAGATCGTCGAGTCTGAGCACATCGACTTTGTGGCTGGCGAACCAGAACTCCATCTCCACCCGATACTGTTTCAGTTGCTCGAGAATGACCGGCGGTTGGTCACCGATCGGCAGCGGGGATTTGAGCAGATGCTGCAACCAGTCACTCAGGGTGATGATCCAGCCTTCCCAACCGCGCAGATTACAGCGCCGGGCAATTGCATCTTCCAACGCCTCACGGGTGACGGCGAAACCGTCGTCACCCGCCCATTCCAGCAAACCATGGAGAAAGGTTCCGGGATTGGGGCCACGCGGAAAACGATGGATGTCGGCGCCACCGGCAATGATTTCTCGCGGCGCGTCGGGATCGAGTCGTTCGTCATCGAAAAGCTTTTGTGCTTGAGGACTGTCCGGTGCTTCGTCACTGCCAACACTCAATACGTCGCTGATGCGCAGCGCGCTGTAAGACGCGATCCACCAGTTTTCGCTGGCCTTGCGCTTGGGCAGCAGAGTGGCACTGAGGACGGCTTCATTACGCGGCGGCTGGTAGTGCTCGTCGCTGGGCTGCGGCATTTCACCGACGCTGATGGCAGGGCAGTCTTGTTGCAGGTTTTGCAGCCAACGATCAAGGGCAATGGACTCACCCAGAGAGGCGCCACCGCCCAGCAAGTAACCAAGGGCAGAAAGGTGCAGCACCGAGCTGTTGTTATTGCCACGCTTAAGATCCGTCACCCCCAGCCAGCAAGCATGTTGCGCACGGGTCAGGGCGACATAGAGCAGGCGCAAGTCTTCGGCCAGACGCTCATCGTCGGCTTGCGCAATCAGTTCGGCGGTGGGCTTCAGGCTCACTTGGGCTTTGCCCGAAGCATCGTGGTAATGCAGCGGCAATCGGCTGCCATCCACCGGTTTCGATGAACAGATGAAGGGCAGGAACACCAGTGGATATTCGAGGCCTTTGGATTTGTGGATGGTCACGACCTTGACCAGTTGCTCGTCGCTTTCCAGACGCAGAATCTGCTCTTCACCAGCCTGGCCGGACAACGCCAGCAGTTCCGCCAAGTGACGGATCAGCGCTTGCTCGCCATCCAGTTCGGCAGCGGCTTGTTGCATCAACTCCGACAGGTGCAGAAGGTTGGTCAGCACCCGCTCGCCGTCGCTGCGGGCGATCAAGGTCTGCGGCAAGCGGAAGTCATGCAACAGGCGCCGCAGCATCGGCAGCACACCTTGTTTGCGCCATAGTTCACGATAACCACGGAACTGCATGACCCGGGTTTCCCAGACCAATTCGTCCTGGTTCAGACGCTCCAGCTCAGCCAGTGGCAAATTCAGGGTGATGCAGGCCAATGCGGCTTTCAGGGAACGCTCAACATCCGGCTCGGCGCAGGCCTTGAGCCAGGACAACAGATCGTGGGCTTCCTGAGCGGCGAAAACCGAATCCTTATCTGACAGGTAAACGCTACGCACGCCGCGTGCAGCGAGTTCACCGCGCACCGCCTGGGCTTCTTTGCCGTCGCGTACGAGGATTGCGATGTCGGCAGGTCGCAGGCTTTTGAAGTCCTTGCCGTCCTGGATGAATCCGGAGCTTTCGGCCTGACCGCCATTAAGCAGTGCAGTGATTTCACTGGCGCAAGCGGCTGCCAATTGTTGGCGATAAACCGCGCCTGACAGGGGTTGATCGGTGGACAAGTGCCAGACATTCAGCGCCGCGACGTCCTGCCCGGCAATCTGCAGTTTCTCTTTACGACCCTGAGATTCCACCGGTTGGAACGGTACCGGGTTTTCACCGTTTTTCTCCCGGAACAGAAACGCGCCGCGGCCCTGCTCGCGAGACTCGGCGCGTTCAAAGACGTGGTTGACCGCTTCCACCATGCCGTGACTGGAGCGGAAGTTGGTGCCCAAGGTATGCAGTCGGCCAGTGGTGGCTTGGCGAGCACGCAAGTAGGTATAGATGTCTGCGCCGCGAAAGGCGTAAATCGCCTGTTTGGGGTCACCGATCAGAAACAGTCCCGTGTCCGGATTGTTGTCTTCGATACGATAAATGCTTTCGAAGATCCGGTATTGCACCGGATCGGTGTCCTGGAACTCGTCAATCAGTGCAACCGGAAACTGCTCACGGATCAGCGTAGCAAGACGCTCGCCGCCCTCCGATTGCAGTGCTGCATCCAGGCGCAACAGCATGTCGTCGAAGCCCATCTCGGCACGACGGCGCTTCTCTTCTTCAAAGCGTGTACCTACCCACTTGGCGGCGTGCTGCAATACCGCCGCGTCCGGTGTCGGCAATGCATCAAGACTTGATTTGAGCCCTGACATCGCGTCCAGCCCCGGATGGCTTGGAGGCTGGCCTTTCCAGGCCTCGGCCATGCCGTCGGGCGTCAGCCGAATGAATCCGGTGCCGATATCCAGTTGTTCGAGAGACTCGTCTTCGGCCCAGGTTTTAAGCTTTTCGAACCACGGTTCAAAGTAGCGGGCCTGCATCTTGCGACCGTCTACGGTTTTACCGGCGACGCCCTGATGGCAGATAGCGAGCAACTCATCGGCCCACTGCCGCCAAGGCATTTTCAATTCGATCAACGCCGCGCGACGCTCGCGCAGGCAGTCTTCGATCAGCTCTGCCGGGGCCTTGCCTTCGTCGCTGTCGCGCTCGCTGGCGAACAAGCCTCGCACCCGAGGCAGCAACGCCGCAGGCCCACCCCAGTTACTGCGAACCCAGTTCAACGCATCGCCCTGCATCGGGTAACAGAACAGCCGCCAGTAATCGCGCAGCACTTCGCCGAGCAAATCGCTGTGATCGGTTTCCAGGGATTGGGTGAACAAACTGCCGCTGTCGAACGCATGTTCGCGCAACATGCGCTGACACCAACTGTGGATGGTGGAGACCGCGGCTTCGTCCATCCATTGCGCGGCGATGTCCAGACGGTTGGCGCAACCCGGCCATTGTTGAGGCTCGAATTGCTCTCGCAGTTCGGCGATCAATCCGTCAGGCGCTGGCGTCTCGTCGCGGAAAAAAAGCGCGGCCTCGGCAAGACGCGTGCGGATCCGCTCACGCAACTCTTTGGTCGCAGCATCGGTGAACGTCACCACGAGAATCTGTGGAGGCAGCAGTTCGCGGGCGAAGCCATTCAACTCGCCGCCATGACCAAGGATGAGCCGCAGGTAAAGCGCAGAAATGGTGAACGTCTTGCCGGTGCCGGCACTGGCCTCGATCAACTGGCTGCCACGCAACGGGAACGCCAGAGCAAGCGGTGTCTTGGTACTCATGCGCGCGCTCCTTCACTGGACAATGAACGCCAAGGCGCTTCCAACAGAGGGCGATACAAGGCGTCACACCAACCGGAAAATGTTTCGTCCGCGAGTAATGCATCGAAGTCGGCGAATTGGCGGGACAGCGCTGGACTTTCGCGGCGTTCGCCTTCGCTGGTCTGTCCGTCACCTTCATAGGCTTTTCGGGCAGCAGCTTCTGCTTTGAGCGGGTCGGTCTGAGATAGCCAGGCAAAAGCGGTCTTCACGGCGATCGGCAGAGGCTGACGCATGCCGGCCTGCCAGGCTAGAAGAAGGTCGCCAAGAAAACGAACGGCCCTGTTTTGTTCCATGGGCTCGAGCAGCAATGTGTCGTCACTGGCCACCAATGCGGTGGTCAATGAGAGCCCGCTGGCGCAAGCCACGAGATGATTGACCCAGGGTTTGATCAGACGATGCCATTTGCGGCTTTTGATTGAGCCGATGCTGTTGGGAATGGTCGTGACCGACAACACGCCTCCGTCAGCGCGTTGATACAAACCCGAAAGCCATCCTTCAAGACGCAACCCCTGCAACTCGAGGCTGATCGGGATGGCACTGGCGAGCGGAGTCGGCCAAAGCGTCAGTAGCTGCTGATAGCGTTGCAGCAAGTCCGGCAGTGGCTCAATCAATTCCCTTTGCAGGCATTCGCCGAATCCGGCCATTGGCAACAGGCCGCTATTTTGCAGCCGTCGAGCCTGAGCCTCAAGCGCCTGCTCGACATTGTCCGGTTGCCTGAGCGCAGCTTCGAGCAGGCTGTCGCTGAGCGTATAGCGCTGCAGAGCGTCCAGTACGAAAGGCTCTTCATCGGCCAGCGGTGCATCGGCGGCTTCGAAGTAGACCTTGAGTCTTTGGGTGAAAAAGTGCCGAACCGGGTTACGTAAAAAGTCCTGCAATAGAGCCAGGGTCAACGGTTCTTCTTGTACATAAGGGGCGAGTAACTCAGCCTCGTTTCGTAGCTCATGAGGTTGATGCAGAACCTGCCACTCGCTGGCATAGCTGAACAGTTGATCTCCCTCGTGGAAATAGCGGGCACTGAAGGGTTGCAGTGGATGCTCCTCGGTCATGGCGCTCAACAGATCCTGACTGTCATCAATCAATCGCCAACCACTGGCGAGGTGATCGCGTAACTGGCCGATCAGCACCGAAGCAGGTCTCTCGCTGTTGTCACGAATGCTGCGACCGACCCAACTGATGTAGAGCTGATTGCGCGCAGACAGAAGCGCCTCGAGCAAAAGATAGCGATCATCCTCACGTCGGGAGCGGTCCCCGGGGCGGTAGTCGCTGCCCATCAGGTCGAAGTCGAGCGGCGGTTGTGCGCGCGGGTAATCGCCATCGTTCATCCCCAGCAAACAGACCAGTTTGAAAGGGATGGCACGCATGGGCATCAGCGTACAAAAGTTCACCGCGCCGGCAAGAAAGCGCTGGGACAAACGCCCCTGATCCAGCCCGGCAAGCCAGGCTTCGCGAACGACGGTCAGTGGCAGTTCATCCTCCAGACCTACCGCCTCGCAGGTCTCCAGCCAGGTTTCACGAAGCTCTTCCAGTTGAGTCAGCAAGTAATCGTCGTGTTCGTTGCTGGCTTTAAAGAACAACTGCATCAACGCTTGCAGCCGATGCCCCCACACCTTGGGCTGGGCCGGTCGGGTAAGCTCCTGGTGTGCAAGTTCCAGAGCATCAAGCAGAGCCACCAACGGACCGATCAATGCGGCATCCAGCCCCCCGATTTCATCATAGGGCTCGATACCCGCACAGTCAGTCGAGCTGCCGACTGCGTAGCCAAGGAGCATTCGTCGCAAACCGAAATGCCAACTGTTCTGCTCCAGTTCATCCGGCAAACCTAGCCCGGCACGCTGCTCGGCGTTCATTCCCCAACGCACACCAGCGCCTTCAATCCAGCGGTGCAACGTCGGCAAGTCGCGCTCCTCCATGCCGAAACGAGCGCGTAATGCGGGAACGTCGAGCAAGTCGAGGATTTCACTGACGGGGAAACGACTGTCCGGCAGTTTGAGCAGGTGTTCAACCGCAATCAGCAGAGGATCACGACCGCGTTGCCCCTGATCTGCCAAGGTGAACGGGATAAAACGGGAATCATGCCGTTCGAGCTGACCAAACACCGCCCGGATATGCGGCGCGTAGCTGTCGATGTCCGGCACCATCACGATCACGTCGCGAGGGCGTAGATCCGGATTGGCGCTGAAACGTGCCAACAGTTGATCATGGAGAATCTCCACCTCGCGTTGAGCGCTGTGAGCGATGTGAAAACGGATCGAATTGTCGTGGGCCAGATCAACGGCTGGCCAATGCTCGCGAGTCTCCTCAAGCGGGCGCAATTCGAGGATATCGTCCTGGAGCTGATTGAGCAGGTTATGTGGCTGATTTTCGCTGAACAGGTCGATACGCCCATCGCGAAATGCCGCTCGATAGCTGTTTGGGTCGTCATAGCTATCGAGCAGGTTGATGTAGTCGCGACCTTGCTTACCCCACGCGGCCAATAGAGGGTGGGCATGTTGATGCATGGTCTCGGGATCAAGTACGACAGGCATGCCGCTCTTGCGCGATTGCCGCTTGTACTGGTGACGCAGCAAATCCTTGTCGGCAACGATGTCGGCCCAGTGATGGCGACATGGGTTGTGCACACAGAGCAAAACCTGGCTGAAACGCGCAAGTCCAGCCAAGGCTTCAAGCACTTGAGCCGGAAGCGAAGAAATCCCGAAGACAATCACTCGTGAAGGCAGCCCGGCAGGTGCTTGCTCGATGCTACCAATGCGCTCGATAAACCGCTGATGTACACCGGCGCGGCTTTGCGCCATACCTTTTGCGCCTACATCTTCCAGCAGCGCGCGCCAGAGTTCAGCCTGCCAGCAACTGGTGGGCGATAGTGGCTTTACTTCGCCTCTGACATTGCGCAGTTGATGCCGACCTTCAGCCCAATCCTCAAGCCAGTCGGCTCGATACACCTGATATTGGTCGAACAGATCCGCCAGGCGCTCGGATAGCTGATAGCGCTTGCGCAAGTCGGTGTCGTGGGTGAGGAAGCGTTGCAACGGTTCGAAATGCGCACGGTCGATGACCTGAGGCAGCAGACGCATGAGGCGCCAGGTCAGCGGTGCTTTGTCGAGCAGGGATTTGGCTGGAATTTCATCTCGACCCAAAACCATACGATAGAGCTGCCACATGAAACTGCCGGGCAGTTGAACGTCTATCGCTGCCGCGATGCCACAACCACCGAGGTCGTTTTCCTCAGGATCTTCAGCCAGAGCCAGTTTCAACCACTGGGCGATGCCATTGCTCTGCACCAGGGCAATTTCGTTCTCCAGGGGAGCCAGCGGATAGCGCCGCATGATGCTGACCACCAGGCTGCGCAGTTCGTCCAGGCTATTGCTCTGGACCACCATGAATGCAGCGTTGAGGGACTGGGCGTCCGGCATAAGACTTCCTTGGGCGAATAAAAAAGCCAGGTCAGAACCTTAGCATTGTCGGCACATGATGACAGCCGGACGGCGCCTGCGAGTGCTGTAAGAACTTTCCTGCGGGCAAAACAAAACCCCAACTGCTTTCGCAATTGGGGTTTCGGAATTTAATCTTGACGATGACCTACTCTCACATGGGGAAACCCCA
>NZ_JBIUWQ010000037.1:0-66850 GCF_044743525.1 Pseudomonas sp. NPDC087598
GAAATCAAGCGCGCCCAGGTCGAAGGTCTGGAAGGCTATCCGGTCTACACCCGCAAGGTGTACACCGACGTTTCCTACATCGCCTGCGCACGCAAACTGCTGTCGGTGCCGGAAGTCATCTACCCGCAGTTCGCCACGCACAATGCCCACACCCTGTCGGCGATTTACCACATCGCTGGTCAGAACTATTACCCGGGCCAGTATGAATTCCAGTGCCTGCACGGCATGGGCGAACCTTTGTACGAGCAGGTTGTAGGCAAAGTTTCCGAAGGCAAGTTGAACCGTCCGTGCCGCGTGTACGCCCCGGTCGGCACCCACGAAACCCTGCTGGCATACCTCGTGCGTCGCCTGCTGGAAAACGGCGCGAACACCTCGTTCGTCAACCGCATCGCCGACCAGTCGATTTCGATTCAGGAACTGGTGGCCGATCCGGTTGCGCAGATCGAGCAGATGGCAACCGTGGAAGGTGGTTTCGGCCTGCCGCACCCACGCATTCCGCTGCCGCGTGACCTGTACGGTTCAGAGCGTGCCAACTCCAGCGGCATCGACATGGCCAACGAACATCGTCTGGCCTCGTTGTCCTGCGCATTGCTCGCCACCGCGCACAATGACTGGAAAGCCGCGCCGATGCTCGGTTGCGCTTCCAGCACTGAGACGCCTGCGCCGGTGCTGAACCCGGCAGACCATCGTGATGTGGTCGGCCACGTTCAAGAAGCCACTGTCGAAGACGTCGACAACGCCATTCAATGCGCCCTCAACGCCGCACCGATCTGGCAGGCCACCCCGCCGGCTGAACGTGCGGCGATTCTGGAACGCGCCGCTGATTTGATGGAAGGCGAGATCCAGCCGCTGATGGGCCTGCTGGCCCGCGAAGCCGGCAAGACCTTCGCCAACGCCATCGCTGAAGTCCGCGAAGCGGTCGACTTCCTGCGTTATTACGCGGTGCAGGCACGCAACGATTTCAGCAACGACGCCCACCGCCCACTGGGCCCGGTGGTGTGCATCAGCCCGTGGAACTTCCCGCTGGCAATCTTCAGCGGTCAAGTCGCTGCAGCACTGGCTGCCGGTAACCCGGTCCTGGCCAAACCGGCCGAGCAAACCCCGCTGGTTGCCGCACAGGCCGTGCGCTTGCTGCTCGAAGCCGGGATTCCGGAAGGCGTGCTGCAACTGCTGCCGGGTCGCGGTGAAACCGTCGGTGCCGGTCTGGTCGGTGACGAGCGCGTCAAAGGCGTGATGTTCACCGGCTCCACCGAAGTCGCACGTCTGCTGCAACGCAACATTGCCGGTCGTCTCGACAACCAGGGCCGTCCGATTCCGCTGATCGCCGAAACCGGTGGCCAGAACGCAATGATCGTCGACTCTTCGGCACTGACCGAACAAGTCGTGATCGACGTGGTGTCCTCGGCATTCGACAGCGCCGGTCAGCGTTGCTCGGCTCTGCGTGTGCTGTGCTTGCAGGAAGATTCCGCTGATCGCGTCATCGAAATGCTCAAAGGTGCCATGGCTGAAAGCCGTCTCGGCAACCCTGAGCGTCTGTCCGTAGACATTGGCCCGGTGATTGACGCCGAAGCCAAGGCTGGCATCGACAAGCACATCCAGGGCATGCGCGACAAAGGTCGCAACGTGTACCAGGTAGCGATTGCCGACACCGAAGAAGTCAAACGCGGCACCTTCGTCATGCCGACCCTGATCGAACTGGAAAGCTTCGATGAGCTGCAACGCGAGATCTTCGGTCCGGTGCTGCACGTGGTGCGCTACAAGCGTAAAGAAATCGATCAACTGATCGGCCAGATCAACGCTTCCGGTTATGGCCTGACCCTCGGCGTGCACACCCGCATCGACGAGACCATCGCCAAGGTGATCGACAACGTCAACGCCGGTAACGTCTACGTCAACCGCAACATCGTCGGTGCCGTGGTCGGCGTGCAGCCATTCGGCGGCGAAGGCCTGTCGGGCACTGGCCCGAAAGCCGGCGGCCCGCTGTATCTGTACCGTTTGTTGTCGACGCGTCCTACCGATGCGATCGAACAGTCCTTCGCTCGCGGTGATGCTGCCGTGGCACCGGACGTTCGCCTGCGCGACGCCATGAGCAAGCCGCTGAACGCTCTGAAAGCCTGGGCCGATAGCAACAAGTTTGCCGACCTGAGCACCCTGAGCGTGCAGTACGCTGCGCAGTCGCAAAGCGGCATCACCCGCGTACTGGCCGGCCCGACCGGTGAGAAGAACAGCTACGCAATCCTGCCGCGTGAGCACGTGCTGTGCCTGGCGGAAGTCGAAGGCGATCTGTTGACCCAACTGGCGGCAGTGCTGGCGGTAGGCGGTTCGGCGGTATGGCCGGAGTCCGACATCAGCAAGGCATTGTTCCCACGCCTGCCGAAGGAAATTCAGGCGCGGATCAAGCTGGTTTCTGACTGGAACAAGGACGACGTGGTGTTCGATGCGGTTCTGCATCACGGTCATTCCGACCAGTTGCGTGGCGTTTGCCAGCAAATCGCCAAGCGTGCCGGTGCCATTGTTGGTGTTCAGGGCTTGTCCCAGGGCGAGACCAATATTGCCCTGGAGCGTCTGGTGATCGAGCGGGCGTTGAGCGTCAACACGGCGGCAGCGGGTGGTAATGCCAGCCTGATGACCATCGGCTAAACCCGATAAACCGGGCAGCCGCAATGGCTGCCCGGTGAGCAATACCCCCTGTGGGAGCGAGCCTGCTCGCGAAGACGGAGTGTCAGTCGACATCAATATCGGCTGACCGACCGCCTTCGCGAGCAGGCTCGCTCCCACAGTGTTTTGTGGTGTTTGTTAAGTCGGCGCTCTGGCCCAACATCACGCTTATCAATCATCCTGTTCAGCTTTTATCAGCACGCCTAGACTCGGCCCAATCCAAAAAAAGGTAGGCCGCCATGTCCGAGACGCTGCTCAGTTCCCGCAATCTGGCTTTCGAGCTGTATGAAGTCCTTGATGCCGAGGGACTGACCCGGCGTGAGCGTTTTGCCGAGCACAATCGCGAGACCTTCGACGCCGCCATCGGCACCGCACGCAGCATCGCCGAAAAATACTTCGCGCCGCACAACCGCAAGGGCGACGAGAACGAGCCGCGCTATGAAGATGGAAAAGCGATTCTAATTCCCGAAGTGAAACCGGCGGTCGATGCCTTCCTTGAAGCCGGATTCCTCAACGCCGCGAGAAGTTTCGACGCCGGTGGCATGCAACTTCCTACGCTGCTTTCTCAAGCCTGCTTTGCGCATTTCCAGTCAGCCAACGCGGCTTCGACGTCGTACCCGTTTCTGACCATGGGCGCGGCCAACCTGATCGAAAGCTTTGGCACCGAAGAGCAGAAACAGCGCTTCCTGCAACCGATGATCGACGGTCGTTTCTTCGGCACCATGGCCCTGACCGAACCGCATGCCGGTTCATCGCTGTCGGATATTCGTACGCGTGCCGAGCCAGCGTCCGACGGCACTTATCGCCTGAAGGGCAACAAGATCTTCATTTCCGGCGGCGATCACCCGCTCTCGGAAAACATCGTGCACATGGTGCTGGCCAAACTGCCGGACGCACCGCCGGGGGTGAAAGGTATTTCGCTGTTCATCGTGCCGAAGTTTTTGGTCAACGATGACGGCAGCCTCGGCCAGCGCAATGACGTGCTGCTGGCCGGGCTGTTCCACAAGATGGGCTGGCGCGGCACCACCTCGACTGCACTGAACTTCGGCGATAACGGCGAGTGTGTCGGCTATCTGGTGGGCAAGGCGCATCATGGTTTGAGCTACATGTTCCAGATGATGAACGAGGCGCGGATCGGCGTTGGCATGGGCGCAGTCATGCTCGGTTACGCCGGTTATCTGTATTCGCTGGAATACGCCCGCGAACGTCCACAAGGCCGGGTGCCGGACAGCAAGGACCCGACCACCGCGCCGGTGGCGATCATTCAGCACGCGGACGTCAGACGCATGCTGTTAACGCAAAAGTCCTACGTCGAAGGGGCGTTTGACCTCGGGCTGTATGCGGCGCGACTGTTCGATGACACCACGACGCTTGAGACCGAGTCCGAGCGCAAACAGGCGCATGAGTTGCTGGATCTGCTCACGCCGATCGTCAAATCCTGGCCGTCGGAGTTCTGCCTCAAGGCCAACGAACTGGCAATCCAGATCCTTGGCGGCCACGGCTACACCCGCGAGTATCCGGTGGAGCAGTATTACCGCGACAACCGGCTGAATCCGATCCACGAAGGCACCCACGGCATTCAGTCGCTGGACTTGCTCGGGCGTAAATTGGCGCAGAACGGTGGTGCCGGGCTGAAGCAGTTGATTCGGTTGATCGCCAACACCGCTGAGCGCGCTACGGCGTATGAATCACTGAGCGCATTGCGTGAGCCGCTGGAGAAACTGGTCGCGCGTCTGCAAGTCGTGACCATTGGTTTGCTGACCGATCTGGCGCAGGGCAAGGTCAACAGTAGCCTGGCGAATTCGGCTTTGTACCTGAAGGTGTTCGGGCATACGGTGATTGGCTGGCGCTGGCTGGAGCAGGCGATTCGCGCCGAGGAAGGGTTGGTCAAGGGCAATGCGGCGGATGCCGATTTCTATAAAGGCAAGTTGCAGGCGGCACGGTATTTCCTGACGTGGGAAGTGCCGGGTTGCCACCATGAGCTGGCGTTGCTGGAGGCGCGGGATGATACGTGTCTGAACATGCAAGATTCGTGGTTCTGACTCATCGCCTATGTAGCGCCCCAACACACTTCAACGGTCTTCGCACCTGTCAGGTTTTACAGGTGTGGAGATCAGAAACTGACGATAGGCTGTCTTCGCCCGACATGTAGTTTGCAGTTGCCCGGCAGGTACGGACACACGTCCGCCCCCTTACCTCATCCGAGTAAAAGCCATGAGCGAACATGTTCTCGAAGACCGATCCATCAAACTTTCAGGTCTTGTGACCCTGGACTATTGCGTTCTTGCCTCTATCTCTCAAATACCTGCGCGCAGCGGTACAGTCTGGACGAACAAGGATTTCAGCGAATCTATTGTCATCAGCAAAAACCATCACCGCACCTCTGACGAAGAGTCGCAGATCAGCCTGACGACTTCCCCCGCCAATGGAGCGCCGACCGTTACTACGACGGCGGCAGGAATGTTTGAGATTATTTGCGCTGAAGACCGATACGAAACCAGCAACCGGGTTGCTTACAAAGAACATGCCCGTATCAGCTCCAATCAATGGCGGTCAGTGGTCTATGGCGGTGCAGATTTGAGCGACGAGATGTCAGTCACCAACATCGATCCGTATGTGAATCTCACTGAAGACCAGTTTCTGCTTTCCGCCAGAATCAATGATTACGTGATAGACCCACAGGCAGTGCGGGTCACCGCAAAGCGTTACACCCGCAGAGGCGACCGCTATCAGGTCACCGTCATCGTGCCGAACAACAGCTATGTCAGCGTCACGGATTTCAGCCAGAACGATATGTTCCGAACACTGGCAATCGGCGACAGCTATGCCGTCGATCAAACCATGCGCATCGTGAAAGAAAAACGAGTGTTCTACCTGGAGACGATTGGTGGCATCGAATTTTATGGGCGGGAAATTCTTCTGGCATGAAATATCTGATCCGCCGTCGCGCCAATGCGCCACTTATGGCGCGTCGACTGATCTGAAAACAGTAGAACTCAGCTCAACTTGAACCCACCCATCTGCCGCGCCAGATCATCCGCCAGTTTCTGCAGCATCTGACAATCCTCGCGACAGGCCCGAACCTCTCCCGCCGTGGCCCGGGCCAGATCGGAAATTCCCTGCACATTGCGGTTGATCTCTTCGGTCACCGCCGACTGCTCTTCCGTCGCCGTCGCCACCTGATGGTTCATGTCGCTGATGCGCTCGACCTGCCCGGTAATCGCTGTCAGTGAAGCGCCCGTGCGCTGGCTCGACTCAACCCCGGTCCCCGTCGCAGCCTGACCCGTGCGCATCGACGACACGGCGTTTTCTGCGCCTTGCTTAAGGCTGCCGATCATCTGCTGAATCTCGTCAGTGGATGCCTGCGTCCGCCGCGCCAGGGTGCGCACTTCATCAGCCACCACGGCGAAACCACGCCCCATATCCCCGGCCCGCGCCGCTTCAATGGCGGCGTTGAGCGCCAACAGATTGGTCTGCTCGGACACGCCGCGAATCACCGCCAACACCGAATCAATCGACGCCACCTGCTGCGCCAACTCGCCCACCGCGCCCGCTGCCAAGCCAATCTCATCGGACATGCTTTCGATATGGCGGATGGAACCACCCACCACTTCCCGCGCCTGCATCGCTTCATCTCGTGCAGTTTGCGAGGCGAGTGCCGCGTTGCCGGCGTTCTGCGCAATTTCCTGCACGGTCAAACCCATTTCATGAACGGCGGTGGCGACCATGTCGGTCATTTCCTGCTGACGACCAGAACGCTCGGCGGTGTTCTCCACCACTTTGGCCACCTGCCCCACCGCCGTGCGCAACCGCTCGCTGGTGGCCAACACTTCGCCAATCATTCCACGCTGGCTGTCGAGGAAACGGTTGAAGCCGCGGGCGAGATCGCCCAGCTCATCGGCACGACTGGAATCTAACCGATGGGTCAAATCTCCACCGCCGCTACCGATTGCTACCAGCGCCGCTGTTACCTGACGAATCGGTCGCACCAGCCCTTGGGCCAGCCACACCACCAACGCGAGGCACACCAGGGCCACCGCCAGACCGATGCCGCCGCTCATCCACATCGCTTTGCGCGCCTCGGCATAGATCTGCGACTGCGGCACTTCGGCCACCAGGGTCCAGCCCAAATCGCGCAAAGGCAGGCTGAAGGCAAGGAAGTCTTCGCCGTCGCGCTGGAAGCTGCTGCTGACGGCATTTTTTTGACCGAGAACCGCTTGCGCCGCCGAAGCACCGATCTGCTCCGTCAGCGTGCGTTTACCACTGAATTGCGCCTCGGGATGCACCTGGATCAAACCGTCGGAACGCACGAGATAGACCTTGCCGCGCTCGCCGAAGCTGAAGTTGTGAATCAGCTCGGACAGCTCTTTCATACTCAGCCCAAGCCCGGCAACGCCGACCACTTTGCCGGCCTGCTCAACCTTCAAATCGATGAACAGCGCCAATTCTCCAGTGGCCCCATCGTTGTCGATGTTCAGGGTTCGCGGCTGATTGCTGTCGAGGAAAGAATAGAACCAGGCGTCGGCCGGTTTGGCGCGACTGAGGGTGCGATCCAGACCTTTTTCGGTGATGTAGTGATTGGATTCGGTGCCGATGATCAAAGCGGTAAATGCCTTGTGTTCGGCGCGGATGCCTTCCAGATACTGCGCGAAGGCTGCCGTTTTGCTGCTGTCTTCACCGGCCGCCAGCCAGTCGCGCACCATGGTGTTGCTGGCGATGTCCTTGGCGGCAGTGAGCGGCTGGACGAGGATGCGCTCGATGTCGTTGCGCGTCGCTTCGATGCTCGATGGCAGCGCTTGTTCGACCAGATAGCTCTGGGCGAGACGGTTGACCACCAGGGTATAAATGCCAACCACGATCAGGATGCTGACCAGCAGGGCGGTGCCCATGCTGAGAATCAGCTGCCATTGAATACTGCGTCGCCACAACTGCATGGAGCACCCCCAAAGAATAAGTGGCCGAAACAATGCAACAGCCGTGCCGATTGTATACAACTCAATCGACAATCTATTCTTTGGTTGTGCGCAACCCCATCAACCCTGATTGATGGTCTTGGCGATGGTGTCGACCGTGGCGCTGACTTGCTCTTGGTAACGGTCGAGTTCTTCCTGATGCTTTTTCTTCATTTCGATTTGCTGAGAGCACAGATTCATCGCCGCCAGCACCAGCAAGCGGTCGCCGATCAGCGTCGGGTATTTACGTTTGGTGTCATCCAGCGCGGCCTTGAGCATCATTGCCGCGTCCAGCAGGGTCTGTTCTTCCCCGGCCGGCGCCTTGATCGAGTAGTCCTCTCCGAGAATGGAGACGACTTTTACCCCTGCTGAGTGGTGGTTCATGCGCTGACAGGACCTGCGTTGACACGATCAACCAGGGCTTGGATGCGTGCGGCGGTGGCGCCGTGCTTTTCTTCCTGTTCCATCAGGTTCAGTTGCAGACTTTCGTTTTCATCCTTGGCCTGGGCCAGTTCCGTGGAGAGGGTCTGGTTGGTTTGCGAAAGGGTCTGGTTCTGTTGCACCAGGTCGCTGACGAGCTGTTCCAATTGGCTGAGGGATGCTTCCAACATTTTGATCTTCCAAGCGTTTTTCAAAGGGCGCGTACGATAAAGAAAAGTCACCACAGATGCCAGGGTTTAACCGACGCAAAGCCTTGATTTTCCTGGCGGGTGAGCGTTCTCGCGAGTTTAAAAGACTGTGATCTGACGATCTGGTTCCTGCACTTCGTCGATCAGGGCTGGATGCGACAAATACGCACACCGACTCAAGACTTTAGTCGTATGACCGATAAGTCACCCATACAGCAGTCTCAGCCCGCATGGACGCGGCCCTTTCTTGGTATCCGCCCCATGTCCCTTCGCAATATGAATATCGCCCCCCGGGCGTTTACCGGGTTCGCTCTGATCGGCGGCCTGATGCTGATTCTCGGTGTGTTCGCCCTGAACCAGATGAGCAAAATCCGCGGCGCCGCGGAAGACATTTCGTCCAGCAGCGTGCCGAGCATCAAGAACCTCGACGAGTTCACTCAATTGACCCTGCGCCTGCGGGTGCTGTCGTATCGCCTGCTGGTCAATCGTGAACCGGACGTGCAGCAGAAAACCGTCGAACTGCTGGACATGCGCAATCAGCAAATCCGTAAAGCCCAGAGCGACTACGAGCCATTGATCGGCAGCCCGGAAGAACGTGCAGCATACGACCAGTACGTGCAGTTGCTCGGCCAGTACCGCCAGATCGAAGACCGCATGAAGAGCCTGTCGCGCAACAATCAGGTGGATGAGCTGCGCACGCTGCTCAACACCGAGTTGCTCAACAACTCCGAAGCAATGAACACCGTGCTCAACCGTCTGATGCAGATCAACGGCGAGCAGATCAGCGAGACCAATCAGCAAGCGGCCGACCAGTATTCCTCGGCATTCGACCTGGTGGTGACCCTGCTGGTGATCGCCACGGGCCTGACGCTCCTGTTCGCCTGGCTGCTGACCACCAGCATCACCCGACCGATCGCCAAGGCTCTGGACGCGGCTGAAACCATCGCCGAAGGCAACCTGACCCAGCCAATCCACGTCGACGGCAGTGACGAAGCAGGTCGTCTGCTCGCAGCGATGGCGAAGATGCAATCGAAACTGCGCGACACCTTGCAGCGCATTTCCGGCTCGGCCACGCAGTTGGCTTCGGCGGCTGAAGAACTGAACAGCGTCACCGACGAAAGCGCGCGCGGCTTGACTCAGCAGAACAACGAAATCGAACAGGCGGCTACTGCCGTCAACGAAATGACCAGTGCTGTGGAAGAAGTCGCACGCAACGCGGTCAGCACTTCGGAAGCATCGAAAAACGCCACCACTTCGGCTGGCGACGGTCGTGATCTGGTGCAGGAAACCGTCAGCGCGATTGAACGCATGAGCGCCGATGTACAGAGCACGGCAAGCCTGATTGGCGATCTGGCCAATGAATCCCGTGACATCGGCAAGGTGCTGGATGTGATTCGTGGTCTGGCCGATCAGACCAATCTGCTGGCGCTGAACGCCGCCATTGAAGCGGCACGTGCCGGTGAGGCCGGTCGCGGTTTCGCGGTGGTGGCTGACGAGGTTCGCGCCCTCGCGCATCGCACTCAGCAATCGACCAGCGAAATCGAGCGCATGATCGGCAGCATTCAGAGCGGCACCGAACACGCCGTGGATTCGATGCGCAACAGCACCGAGCGCGCCGAGTCGACGCTGAACATTGCTCGCGGTGCCGGGATGTCGCTGGATACCATCAACACCGCCATCGTCGAAATCAACGAGCGCAACCTGGTGATCGCCAGCGCCGCCGAAGAGCAGGCTCAAGTGGCGCGGGAAGTGGATCGCAACCTGGTGAACATCCGCGATCTGTCGGTGCAATCGGCGACCGGGGCGAATCAGACCAGTGCGGCGAGCAATGAACTGTCGCGGTTGGCGCTGGACCTGAACAACATGGTTGGGCGGTTTAGCCTGTAACGACATTTACCTTGAAGTAAATAAACTCTCTGTGGCGAGGGAGCTTGCTCCCGCTCGGCTGCGCAGCAGTCGCAATCCAGCCACTGCGTCTGCTCTGAAAAAACCGTAGCGTCTGATTTTTGGGGGCGCTGCGCACCCCAGCGGGAGCAAGCTCCCTCGCCACAGTCATCACATGCCGCACCTCCTGTGTGATCACACTGCAAAAACCTTTTTGACAGCATCACATTTCAACAGGTTAGAATCGCTGGCACGCAGACTGCATGGTCAGTTTGTGCCCGTCTTTACGCTTCTGGAGTACTGCCTTTGAATGCGACGACCATCAACAGCCTGTTCTTGATCGGCGCGTTGCTGGTAGGCGCAAGCATTCTTGTCAGCTCTCTGTCTTCACGTCTCGGCATCCCGATTCTGGTCATTATTCTTGCGGTCGGCATGGCGGCCGGAGTCGATGGCGGCGGGATCATTTTCGATAACTACCCGACAGCCTATCTGGTCGGCAACCTCGCATTGGCAGTGATCCTCCTCGACGGCGGTTTGCGCACGCGGGTGTCCAGTTTCCGCGTGGCGTTATGGCCGGCGTTGTCGCTGGCCACGGTCGGGGTATTGATCACCACCGGACTGACCGGCATGGCGGCGGCGTGGCTGTTCGACCTGAACCTGATCCAGGGCCTGCTGATCGGCGCCATCGTCGGTTCGACTGACGCGGCGGCGGTGTTCTCGCTGCTCGGCGGCAAAGGTCTGAACGAACGGGTGACCGCCAGCCTGGAAATCGAATCCGGCAGCAACGACCCGATGGCGGTGTTTCTCACCGTGACCCTGATCGACATGCTCGCCAGCGGCCAGACCGGTTTGCACTGGAGCCTGCTGACCCACCTGATCCGCGAGTTCGGTATCGGTGGCGTAATCGGTCTCGGCGGTGGCTGGCTGATGCTGCAACTGGTCAACCGGATCAACCTCGCGGCCGGCCTGTATCCGATCCTGGTGATCGCCGGTGGCCTGGTGGTGTTTGCCCTGACCAACGCCTTGCACGGCAGCGGCTTCCTCGCGGTTTACCTGTGTGGTCTGGTCATCGGCAACCGCCCGGTGCGCAGTCGCCACGGCATTCTGCACATGCTCGATGGCATGGCGTGGCTGGCGCAGATCGGCATGTTCCTGGTGCTCGGGCTGTTGGTCACGCCGCACGACTTGCTGCCGATCGCCCTGCCCGCCCTTGGTCTGGCGCTGTGGATGATTCTGTTCGCGCGGCCGCTGTCGGTGATCGTCGGTCTGCTGCCGTTCAAGGCCTTCCACGGTCGCGAGAAAGCCTTTATTTCCTGGGTCGGTCTGCGCGGCGCCGTACCGATCATTCTCGCGGTGTTCCCGCTGATGGCCGGGCTGCCGAACGCGCAGCTGTACTTCAATCTCGCCTTCTTCATCGTGCTGGTGTCGCTGTTGGTGCAGGGCACGAGCCTGCCGTGGGTGGCGAAACTGCTCAAGGTGACCGTACCGCCCGAGCCTGCGCCCATTTCCCGATCAGCGCTGGAAGTGCACATCACCAGCGAGTGGGAGTTGTTCGTTTACAAGCTCGGCGCCGAGAAATGGTGCATCGGTTCGCCCCTGCGTGAGCTGAAAATGCCCGAGGGCACGCGCATCGCGGCGCTGTTTCGTGGTCAGCAACTGCTCCATCCGTCGGGTAGTACGGTGCTGGAAGTCGATGATTTGCTGTGTGTTATCGGCCATGAACACAATCTGCCGGCCCTCGGCAAACTGTTCAGCCAGGCACCGCAACGTGGCCTCGATCTGCGCTTCTTCGGCGACTTTGTGCTCGAAGGAGACGCCCAGCTTAAAGCGGTTGCAGCGCTTTACGGGTTGCCCGCTGAAGGCATCGATCCGGACATGACCCTGGGCGCGTTCATTGCCCATAAAGTCGGCGGTGCGCCGATCGTCGGTGACCAGGTGGAGTGGAACAACACCCACTGGACGGTTGCGGTCATGGACGGGAACAAGATCGGCAAAGTGGGCGTCAGATTCCCCGAAGGAAGTCGCCCGGGTCCCGGACTCTTCCTCTAAACTGCGTCCACTCTCACTTGCTTGACCGGTCTCTATGCCTACCCTGCGCTCCTTTTTCCTCGCGGCCCTGCTGGGCCTGAGTCTTTCCGTCGGCCCGCTGTACGCCGCCGAACCGCCGTCCAGCGAAGCCGTGCAGGCCAGCCTGGACAAGCTTGCCGACAGCAAACTGCCGGACGCTGATAAAAAGCCCCTGCAAGCCGTTTTGCAGAACACCCTCAATCAGTTGAACAACCGGCGTGATTACGAGCAAAAACTCAGCGATCTGAAGCAGCAACTGGCCACCGCGCCAAAGCAGACCATCGAGAACAATCGCGAACTGACGCGCCTCAAGGCGACTGCGGTGGTACCGGTAGCGCAGCGGTTCCCCAAAGAGTCGATCCCGCAACTGGAGCAGATTCTCACCGATCGCTCGACCCAGCAAAGCGATCTGCAAAAAGCCCTGGCCGACGCCAACAGCCTGATCATTACCGCGCAGACTCGACCCGAGCGCGCCCAGGCGGAGATTGCCGCCAGTCAGACGCGCATCCAGCAAATCAACAACATCCTCAAGTCCGGCAAGGACGCGGGCAAGGCCGTCAGCGCCGAGCAGCGTGACCTGCTCAACGCCGAGCTGGCCGCGCTGAACGCACTGATTCCGCTGCGCCGTCAGGAACTGGCCGGCAACAACCAGTTGCAGGATCTGGGCAACAGTCTGCATGACTTGCTCTCGGAGAAGTCCGACCGCCTCGACCGCGAGATCCAGGAACTGCAAACCCTGATCAACCAGAAGCGTCTGGCGCAGTCTCAGGAAACCGTCACCCAGCAATCGATCGAAGCGCAAAAGGCCGGCAGCAGCAGCCTGCTTGCCATCGAAAGCACGGCCAACCTCAAGCTGTCGGACTATCTGCTCAAGAGTACCGACCGCCTCAACGAAGTCACTCAGCAGAACCTGCAAACCAAGCAGCAGCTCGACACCTTGACCCAAAGCGATTCGGCCCTCGACGAGCAGATCAACGTGCTCAAGGGCAGCCTGTTGCTGTCGAAGATTCTTTATAAGCAGAAGCAGGCCCTGCCGCGCCTCAAGGTCGACCGCGATCTGGCGGATCAGATCGCCGACATCCGCCTGTGGCAATTTGACGTCAGCCAGCAGCGTGAACAGCTGAGCAATCCGGCGGCCTATGTCGACAACCTGCTGTCCACTCAGCCACCGGAACAAGTCACACCGCAACTGCGCAAAAGCCTGCTCGAACTGGCCAACACCCGCGCCGATCTGCTCGAGCGTCTGAATCGCGAACTGAGCGCGATGCTCAATGAATCGATCACCCTGCAACTTAACCAGAAGCAACTGCTGAGCACCGCGCAGAGCCTGCGCGCGACCCTCGACGAACAGATGTTCTGGATTCCCAGCAACAAGCCGCTGGACATCGAGTGGATGCGAGGCGTGCCGGAGCGCCTGAAACGCCAGATCGACACCCTGCCGCTGGCTTCAAGCCTGAGCGAGCTGACCGACGGCCTGACCCAGCGGCCGCTGCTGTTCCTGCCGCTGGCACTGTTGATTGGTGCGCTGCTGTGGCGCCGCAAGGCTCTATATGCGCGGTTGAACAAGGTTCACCAGGACATCGGTCACTTCAAGCGCGACAGCCAGTGGCACACGCCGCAGGCGATTCTGATCAACATTCTGCTGGCGATGCCGGTGGCGCTCGGCCTGGCCTTGTGCGGCCTGGCCTTGCAGATCGACGCCCGCGGACAGAACGCCAACATGGGCGCGGCGCTGTTGCAAATGGGCCAGGCGTGGCTGGTGTTCTACACCGCCTACCGGATTCTTGCGCCGGGCGGCGTGGCCGAGTTGCACTTCCGTTGGGAAAAACCGCAGGTCGAATTCCTGCAGGGCTGGATCCGCCGACTCGGGTTGGTGGTCATGGCGCTGGTCACCGTGGTGGCGGTGGCCGAACTGCAACCGGCGGCACTGGCAGACGACGTACTTGGCATGCCTGTCGTGCTGACCTGTTATGCCTTGATGGCGTGGTTACTCAGTCGCTTGCTGATCAGCAGCCCGGCCCACGAGAACACCTCGCTGTTTCGCAAAGCCGTCGGCGTGATGTTCACCCTGCTGCCGATCGCCCTGTTCGTCGCGGTGTGCTTCGGCTACTACTACACTGCGCTGAAACTCAGCGACCGCCTGATCAACACCCTCTATTTGCTGATGTTCTGGCTGGTGATCGAAGCCACCTTCGTCCGTGGCCTGAGCGTTGCCGCACGACGCCTGGCCTACCAGCGCGCCCTGGCCAAACGCCAGGCGGCGAGAGAAGCCGGCGATGGCGAAGCGGTGATCGAAGAGCCGACGCTGGACATCGAAAAGGTCAACGAACAGTCCTTGCGCCTGATCCGTCTGGCCCTGCTCGGCGGCTTCATCGCGGCGCTGTACTGGGTCTGGTCGGACCTGATTTCGGTGTTCTCGTACCTCGACAACATCACCCTCTACGAGTACACCAGCGGCACCGGCGCCAACATGAGCATGGTGCCGATCAGCATCGGCGACATGCTCGGCGCGCTGATCATCATTGGCATCACTTTCGCTCTGGCGCGCAACTTGCCCGGCCTGCTCGAAGTGTTCGTGCTGTCGAAGCTCAATCTGGCTCAGGGCAGCGCCTACGCGACCACGACGCTGCTGTCGTATGTGATCGCCGGCGTCGGTTTCGTCTCGACCCTGTCGACCCTCGGCGTCAGCTGGGACAAGTTGCAATGGCTGGTGGCGGCGCTGTCGGTCGGACTCGGTTTCGGTATGCAGGAGATCTTCGCCAACTTCATCTCCGGCATCATGATCCTCTTCGAACGCCCGGTGCGGATCGGCGACACCATCACCATCGGCAACCTGTCGGGCACGGTGAGCAAGATTCGCATCCGCGCCACGACCATCACCGACTTCGACCGCAAGGACATCATTGTCCCGAACAAGACGTTCATCACCGGGCAACTGATCAACTGGTCGCTGACCGACACCATCACCCGCGTGACGCTAAAACTCGGTGTCGATTACGGATCGGATCTGGATCTGGTCAAGGAGCTGCTGCTCAAGGCTGCCCGGGACAATCCGCGCGTGCTCAAGGAACCCGAGCCGCACGTGTACTTCCTCAACTTCGGCGAAAGTACGCTCGACCATGAACTGCGCATGCATGTACGTGACCTCGGCGACCGTAACCCGGTGATCGATGAAGTGAACCGCTTCATCAACCGCGAGTTCAAGAAGCAGCACATCAACATCTCGTTCCGCCAGATGGAGGTTTACCTGAAGAACCTGCACGGTCAGGAATACAAGTTGGTGCCCATCGAAGCGGACGCCAAAACCATCGTCGCCGTGCCCGACGAGCAGAAGCCGCTGCAAGAGCCGCCGCCGGCCAAACTCGACTAACCGGTCTATTCCCAGCAGAATGCTCGGACATTCTGCTGGAGCAGGCCCTTGAAAGCCCTCGACGAACTGACCTTCGACAATCGCTTCGCCCGCCTGGGCGATGCGTTCTCCGCCCACGTGCTGCCCGAGCCGATCGACAATCCGCGTCTGGTCGTCGCCAGCCCTGCGGCCATGGCCTTGCTGGATCTCGACCCGGCGACCGCCGAAACCCAGGAATTTGCCGAACTGTTTGGCGGCCACAAACTGTGGGCCGATGCCGAGCCGCGGGCGATGGTTTATTCCGGACACCAGTTCGGCGGCTATACCCCGCAACTGGGCGATGGTCGTGGACTGCTGCTGGGCGAGGTCTACAACCAGGCCGGCGAACACTGGGACTTGCACCTCAAGGGCGCCGGGCAGACACCGTTTTCACGCATGGGAGACGGGCGTGCGGTGCTGCGTTCGTCGATCCGCGAGTTCCTCGCCTCCGAAGCGCTGTACGCGCTGAACATTCCGTCCTCGCGTGCGGCTTGTGTGATCGGCTCCGACACGCCGGTCTGGCGGGAAAAGCAGGAACGCGCGGCGATGGTGCTGCGTCTGGCGCCGAGCCACATTCGCTTCGGCCACTTCGAATACTTCTACTACACCAAACGTCCCGAGCAGCAGAAGCAACTCGGCGAACACGTGCTGGCGATGCACTTCCCGGAATGCCTGGAGCAACCGGAGCCGTATCTGGCGATGTTCCGCGAGATCGTCGAGCGCAACGCCGAACTGATCGCCAAATGGCAGGCCTATGGTTTCTGCCACGGTGTGATGAACACCGACAACATGTCGATCCTTGGCATCACTTTCGACTTCGGCCCGTTCGCCTTCCTCGATGACTTCGACGCCAACTTCATCTGCAACCATTCGGATGATCAGGGCCGTTACTCGTTCAGCAATCAGGTGCCCATCGGCCAATGGAACCTCAGCGCCCTCGCGCAGGCGCTGACGCCGTTCATCAGCGTCGAAGCCCTGCGCGAAACTCTCGGCCTGTACTTGCCACTGTTCCAGGCCCATTACCTCGATCTGATGCGCCGTCGTTTCGGTTTCACCACCGCCGAAGAGGACGACCAGACCCTGCTGGAAAATCTGCTGCAATTGATGCAGAACAGCGGCGTCGACTACACCCTGTTCTTCCGCCGCCTCGGAGAGGAATCAGCAGAACAAGCCGTCACCCGTTTGCGTGACGACTTCGTCGACATCAAGGGTTTCGATGCCTGGGGCGAGCGCTACGTGGCGCGGGTTGCCCGCGATGGCGCGCCTGATCAAGCGCAACGTCGCGCGCGTATGCATGCGGTCAATCCGCTGTACATCCTGCGCAATTATCTGGCGCAAAAAGCCATCGATGCCGCTGAACAGGGCGACTACTCCGAGGTTCGCCGCCTGCACGCGGTGCTGAGCAAACCTTTCGAGGCGCAGCCGGGGATGGAAAGCTACGCTGAGCGGCCGCCGGAATGGGGCAAACATCTGGAGATCAGTTGCTCGTCGTGATGCGAGCGATGTGACACTGCCGGGCATTTTGGCTTCATAGAACACCGCCGCGTACCGGACAGCGCGGCATTACAGGACAAGGACGTTGCAGTGCTCGGCTATCTCTCCGTTGGCATCACGCTGTTTCAAACGCTTTCAATGCTTATCTACGTCGGCGGCATCTGGGCGTGTCAGTTCAGACTCAACGCTCTGCGCCGCGACGACCCCTCCCGCTGCGCGACGATCGAAGAACACAGGCTGCTCGCCCTCTATTACCCCAAGGAAACATTCGATCGCGATGTTCACCTGATCAGCGGCGCCTATCGAAAAACCGGCACCATGAAAGACTGGTCCGGCATGGACCGCATAGCTGAACTCCCGGTATTCCTGCCTGCACTGGCCCTGCCGTTTCTGAACAAGGAAGGCAGCAACGAGGCCGAAATCATCTGCGGCAAAAAACGCGCTTATGTGATCCGCCTGAATGACGGCTACCACATCGAGGCGTTCGCCCAGCGTGTCGAGACCGACGAGCGGGCTGACGTTCAATGGACGTTCGGTATCCCCGGCCCAAGTATCGACAACGAAGAGACACTGATCCTGGGACAGCGCCCTGCCCGCAAGAAAGAGCGTCGACGCCTCGCGTATGAAATGAACGGGCACGCGCCGTGTCTGCGGCGCTTTTTGGGGTCCTGTGCAGTTGTGGCAAGCGTGTTGCTGTTCTGGGCGATGGCCTTTGAGTGGCTGACCGCCAAGGAATGGTTTGTCCCTTTCTTCTTTGTAACCCTGGCAGGCTTCCTGCCCATGGCGCTGGAGAAGCATCAGCCGCGCAGCGTGGTCAACCGGATTGAAGGCGTTTATCGCTGGGTTCCTGAGGAGGGAATGACCATCGGCAAAAAACGTGTGTCCGTCGACTCTCCGCTCCGGCTGCAAATTGAAAATCACATCAAGGAAGGCCAGACGGTTATTGCTCATATCGATGTCGATGCGCAGAGAGGTTGGTATGACTGGCTGCTCAAGATCGAAGGCCTGCCCGATGCCTATGCCGACTGGCGCCATCAGGAGCACGAAGCCTGGCTCGGCAACGCGGTGATGATGGGACTGTTCGGGATTTCCTGGCTGGTGGCGCATTTGTGCTATCCCGACGTTGATCGCAGCAACGCGCAGGCATGGGTGGAATACGTCAGTGGCGGACTGTGCGTCGCCTACGGCGCAAATCTGGCCAGGCGTCTGTGGGAGCGCCGGCCTGTGTCGAACAGCGTGAGCGCGTCCTGATGAGCCAGCCAGCGTTTGAAGTTCTCGCATTCGTGGTCATCGTCGCCCTGCTCATTTCTCCAGCAGTATTTTTTGTCTGGAAACTCGTGGCCCTGTCCTGGTCGACCCGCCGCTTCATCGCCAAGGCGCAACCCCTTCGCCAACTGAACGACGCGGAACGAGCCGCACTGGCATTCATGGACAGTCGGGCGATCGGCTTTATTCATCTGGTGGGGACGACCATTCTGCCGTTCAGGGAACTGGAGACCGCGCAGGGCAAAGCCGCGGCGGTCTATCGGTTGTGCGGGCCGCTGAAGATTTCCGGATATGGTTCGCAATGGGGCGGGGAAGTGCATTACGCGATTCAAAACGTCGAAGTGTTCATGGCGGTGGATCGACTGACCGATTTCACCCGCGAGCAGAACATTGTCGACGTGGTGTTTTGCAAGAACGTCGGCATCGTATTGAGCTGCAACGACGCTTACTCGCTGGTCGATGCCAGCGCTGCGTGGAAGCAGCGCATCTTCGGCCCCGAAGCACAATAGCGCTCGCGAGACCGCAGCATCACCAAGTTATGCAGCCTGCGCCTCGACAGCAGGCCCCTCGCCTTGCTTGAACAGCACGAAATCGCGCTCTTCGCTGTCCGTGGCGGCGCTCTTCAGGAGGAATCCGATTACTAACCCACCGCCAACCAACACGCCCGAGAACCCGGAAAACGGCGGCTTGGCGAAGAACATGAAATAGAGTGTCGCGAGCATGCTGATCAAGAAGTACGGCCCCAGAATCAGCAACGCCAACTTGCCGATACGGGTGGCTGTCTGCAGTTTTTTGTCCAACACCTGACGGTCGGCTTCATCGAGCAGCAGATCCGAACTGCACTGATAGCAGTTGATGGGCTGCAACCGAACCAGCTCGAATGCTTGGTGATACGTCGGCTTGAGCGCGTAGTTGCAGTGCCCGCAGCGCATGCTCGCGTCTTTGTAAGGCGTGGAATCGGTAGGCGCTGCGGCCTCTTGGGTAGAGCTCATGACAGTTAATTCCCTTTAGATGAAAGCGCGGCTGAAAAAGCCGCGCGACATGCTATCAGAGTGCAACTGTCCTGGCGTTTTGATGGCTCTGCAACGCCCTTCAGATGAATACATCTACTGGCAGCTTGAAGTGATCGGCCAGCCAGCGGACCTGCCGTAAGTTGAGCTGGCGCTTGATCAAATACAGATAGTCAGCCGAAGCATCGATACGTGTAGTCCCTCTCCTCAAACAAAGAAGGTAATGCCCTACAGATCAATTCCTTGATAATCACGACTTTGCCCTCAGAACAGTCTTATAGACTTCCTGTCCGAGAACCGCTCATGACCGACCCACTGCTTATCCCCTGCCCCTCCTGCAACGGCCTCAATCGCATTCCCGCCGAGCGCCTTGCTGACCAGCCCAAATGCGGTCGTTGCAAATCCGCAGTCCTGCTGAACAAGCCGTTCGAACTCAAGCAAGGCGACTATGCCAGCCAGATCAAAGGCGATCTGCCGCTATTGGTGGACGTGTGGGCGGACTGGTGCGGGCCGTGCAAGTCGTTTGCGCCGGTGTTCGAGCAGGCGGCTGCGCAGTTGGCGGGCAAGTGCCGATTGGCCAAGCTCGATAGCGAGGCGAATCAGCAGTTGTCGGCCCAGTTGGGGATTCGCTCGATTCCGAGCCTGATTCTGTTCAAGAACGGCCGGGAAGTGGCACGGCAGAGTGGCGCGTTTCCGTTGCCGCAGTTGATGGCGTGGCTGCGTAGCCAAGGTATCTGACACACCAAAAAAACCTGTGGGAGCGAGCCTGCTCGCGAAGGCGTCCATTCAGTCAACAGAAATGTTGAATGGACTGGCCTCTTCGCGAGCAGGCTCGCTCCCACAGGGGGATTGGGTGAATCCAGGGAATCAGTGGTCTTCGAGCAGGTTATGCAGCTCGACGAACTGCTGGGTCAGCTTGTGCCGTGGATCCAGGTGGATCAGCGGGATACTGGCTTGATGGGACTCACGCATGCGCACCGAGCTGGTCAGATAAACCGGCAGTACCGGCAAACCTTCGGCAATCAACTCATCGAGAATCTGCTGCGGCAGACTGGCGCGGGCCTGGAACTGGTTGACCACAATGCCTTCGACTTCCAGGCCTTCGTTGTGGTCCTCCTTCAGTTCTTCGATTTCCGCCATCAAGCCGTACAAGGCCTGACGGGAAAAACTGTCGCAATCGAAGGGGATCAGTATGCGATCGGCAGCAATCAGCGCCGATACTGCATAGAAATTCAGCGCTGGCGGCGTATCGAGATAAATGCGGTCGTACTCGCCGTCGAGTTCGTCGAGCAACTTACGCAGCTTGTTGATCTTGTGCTTGGCCTCGAGCTTGGGCTGCAAGTCAGCCAGTTCGGCAGTGGCGGTGATGATGTGAAGGTTATCGAAGGGAGTTTCGTAGATATCGGCCTGATTCTTCTTCGAGAACGGCCCGGAAGACAGGGTCTGCTTGAAGAAGTCGGCAATGCCCATCGGGATATCGTTGCCGGTGAGTCCTGTCAGATATTGAGTCGAGTTGGCCTGGGCGTCGAGGTCCACCAACAGCGTGCGATAACCCTCGCTCGCGCTGACCGCCGCCAGATTGCAGGCAATGCTGGATTTGCCTACGCCACCTTTCTGATTGAACACCACGCGCCGCATGACCAAACCTCCGTGTATCAAAGAATGACCGAGTGTAGATGCGCGCGGCCTCGCTTCGCTACCTTCACGGACACGGACTACAGGGTCAGGTGCAAATATCCCCGTGGAGACCGAGCAAAAGCCCTCATGAATCGCCGAGATTCCCGACAGACAAGCCGCTCGCAATCTGGATAATGGCCAAGTGACAGTTCTGCCGCGAACCAATCGGTACATTTCGTTGCGCAAAATGTAACCAGCATTTGCTACACACCCGTCGCACCGGGATAATGCGCGCCACCCGGCGTCAAGCGCCATGTCAGGCCCGCCGCGGCTTTGGCGACTCAATGCGTCAATACAAGCCCGCAGGGGCGGGATAAATGTCCGTGATCAACTTCAACATCGCCCAATGGCGCGCGTGGGCCCCGGGGCTCGACAGCGTGGACGCCTGGCAGGCCTGGAGCCGACAGCCGGTTGTCATTCCGGCGAGCGATGCCGCGCCCGATGTGTCGTTTTTGCCGGCCATGCAACGGCGGCGTCTAAGCCGTCTGGCGCGAATGGCTTTCAGTGTTGGCTGGCCACTGGCCGACGGGCGGGAAAACCTGCCACTGGTATTTGTCTCGCGGCACGGCGAGACCCCGCGCACCTACGACATCCTCAGTGATCTGGCCAGGGACGAACCGCTGTCGCCAACTCAGTTCAGCCTCTCGGTGCACAACGCAATCATTGGCCTGTGGTCGATCATGCGCGGCGAAACCAGCGAAATGACCGCCCTCGCCGCTGCGGGCGACGGCCTCGAACACGGCATGCTCGAAGCGGCGGCCCTGCTCAATGAGGGCGCGGCGGCGGTTCTGCTGATCATCACCGAGGAACAGCCACCCGAAGCCTATTCGAAGTGGATCGACGACGTGCCGTTTCCTTATGCGCTGGGTCTGCTGCTCACGCCCGGTACCGACTGGCGGCTGACCTTGAACAGCACCACCGAAGCACTGTCCAAAGCGCACTGGCCCCACGCGCTCAATCTGCTGCGCACCCTGCTCGGCCAGCAAACCCTTTGCCAACATGCCTGGAAAAATCGTGTATGGACCTGGCAACGCAACCCGTGATCGAGAAGCACCGCGACGCCTACTACTGGCGTTTGCTGGCCACCGCTGCAAGCTTCGCTCTGTTCGGGCTCGGCGGGCTGTGCCTGCGTTTAGTGGTTTTCCCGTTGCTCGGCTGCCTGCCGGGCGATGCCATCAAACACCGCCAGCGCGCACGGCAAATGGTCAGTCGGCTGTTCTGGTTTTTCGTGCGTTTCATGGCCCGCACCGGCGTGCTCACCTATGACATTCAGGGCGCCGAACGCCTCGGCCGGCCAGGGCAAATGATCATCGCCAACCACCCGTCGCTGATCGACGTGGTGTTCCTGATCGGCCTGGTGCGCCACGCCAATTGCGTGGTGAAGAAAAGCCTGTGGGAAAACCCCTTCACCCGTGGCCCGCTGCGCAGCACCGAATACATCAGCAACGACGGCAGCATGGACATGCTCGATGCCGCCGCCGAGTCGCTGCAAAACGGCCAGACCCTGATCATTTTCCCCGAAGGCACGCGTACTCAGCCGGGACAGGTACCGGCCTTTCATCGGGGCGCCGCAGCGATTGCCCTGCGCGGTGCGAAAATCCTCACGCCGGTGATCATCAAGGTCAGCCCGACCACGCTGACCAAGGCCGAGCCGTGGTATCGGATCCCCAATCGCCGCGTGCACTTCAGTTTTCGCGTCGGCGCCGATATAGACCCACAGACTTTCGCCGCGCAAGGCCCCGCACCGCAAGCCTCGCGCAAGCTCAACGATTATTTGCACTCTTACTTCATCAAGGAGCTCGCCGAAGATGAGCGATCTGCACCGTGACATCAAACTGCTGATCATCGACGCCCTCGGTCTCGAAGACATCAGCGTCGACGATATCGGCGACGACCAGACGCTGTTCGGCGAAGGCCTGGGCCTGGATTCCGTCGACGCGCTGGAGCTGGGTCTGGCGATCCAGAAAAAGTACGGCATCAAGATCGACGCCGACGCCAAGGACACCCGTAACCATTTCACCAACGTGGCCAGCCTTGCGGCATTCGTCACGGCAAAACAGGCAGCTTGAGACCGGACCATGCAAACTCGTGACGACATTTTCAACACCCTGCGCGATGCCTTGGTCGAGCTGTTCGAACTGGATCCGGCCCGTGTGAGCCTCGAATCCAACCTGTATCAGGATCTGGAAATCGACAGCATCGACGCGGTCGATCTGATCGATCACATCAAGCGCCAGACCGGCAAGAAAATCGCCGCCGAAGAATTCAAGTCGGTGCGCACCGTCGGTGACGTGGTCGAGGCGGTCTACCGTCTGGTTCAACCGGCCGCATGAGCCGACTGATCGGCCTCGGCCTGCTGCTGGCCGGTCTGCTGTACCCCTTTGCGGTGTATTTCGGCATGGAGCACTTTGCGCCGTGGCAGTTCGGCCTGCTGCTGGGCAGCCTGTGGCTCGCCCGCGCGCTGACCGGCGAGCGCAAGCCCGGCAGCCTGTGGATGGCCTGCGTGGCAATCGTTTTCTGTGTGCTGCTGGCGCTGTTCGACAGCCCGCTGTTGCTGCGTTGGTATCCGGTATTGATCAGCGGATTCATGCTGGTGCTGTTCAGCCTGAGCCTGAAATACGGCCCGCCGATGGTCGAACGTCTGGCACGGCTGCGTGAACCGCAGTTGCCGGCCAACGCGATTGTCTACACGCGCAAGGTCACGGTGGCCTGGTGCGTGTTTTTCTTCTGCAACGGTTTGTGCGCCGCCCTGCTGACGCTGTGGGCGCCGCTGAACTGGTGGATGTTGTACACCGGCCTGATTTCCTACGGATTGATCGGCCTGATGTTTGCCATTGAATGGCTGATACGACAACGGGTAAGAGGCCGTACATGAACTGGATAAAACTTGAGCAATTGCTGCTCAAGGCCTTGCCGACGCGAGCGATCAGCCACGCGCCGGCACTCGATCACGCGCAGCTGTGCGCACAGGCATTGTCTGTTGCTGCCGCCCTGCAAAGCCGTGGCGTACGCCGACTGGCCGTGCATCTGGAAGACGCCGCCGACCTGGCCATTGCCCTGCTCGGTGCCTGGCGCGCAGGTGTCAGCGTATTGCTGCCTGCGGATCTACAGGCACAAACCCGCCAGCGCTGGTCGGGCGAAGTGGATCTGTGGCTGACCGACCAAAACGATGACTGTCATCTGACTGACCTGCATCAGCCAGCGTTGGCCAGTGCGCAACTGAATCTCGACGAGTGCCGTTTGAGCCTGTGCACTTCGGGTTCCAGCGGCGAACCCAAGCGTATCGACAAGACGCTGCGCCAACTGGCCAATGAGGTCGAAGCACTGGAGCAATTGTGGGGCGCGGATCTCGCTGAGGCCTGCATCATCGGCAGCGTCGCCACCCAGCACATCTACGGATTGCTGTTCCGTGTGTTGTGGCCGCTGTGTGCCGGGCGAACATTCGTGCGCAAACAACTGGCATTCCCCGAGGACATGCAGCGCGCCAGTCGCGAGCATGCAACCTTCGCCTGGGTCGCCAGTCCGGCGCTGCTCAAGCGCATGGGCGACAACCTCGACTGGCCGGCCCTCAGCGCCGTACGGCGAGTATTCTCCTCGGGTGGCGCACTGCCGGCCGACGCGGCGCAGAGCCTGCAACAACGCCTGCAACAGTGGCCGACGGAAATCCTCGGCAGCTCGGAAACCGGTGGCATCGCCTGGCGGCAGGGTGAAAGCCTGTGGCAGCCGTTCGCCGGCGTCGCACTGAGTCAGGACAACGACGGCGCGCTGCTGATCGCCTCACCGTATCTGCCCGCAGGCCATGTCGAACACACCGCCGATGCTGCACGCATCGCTGCCGATGGTCGCTTCGAACTGCTCGGACGGCTGGACCGGATCGTCAAGCTCGAAGAGAAACGTATTTCCCTGCCGATGCTCGAGCAAGCGCTGGTCAGCCACGCTTGGGTCGCCGAAGCACGACTGGGCGTGGTGCAGGAAAACCGTGCATCCCTCGGTGCATTGCTGGTACTCAGCGAATCGGGCCTGTTTGCCTTGCGTGAACACGGTCGCCGCAGCCTGACCGAAACCCTGCGCCAGCATCTGCGCGAGCATTGCGAAGCCCTCGCCCTGCCCCGGCGCTGGCGCCTGCTGCGGCAAATGCCGTTGAACAGCCAGGGCAAACTGCCGCAAGCCGATGTCGAAGCACTGCTTGTCGCACCAAGGCCCAAAGCCCCGGAAGTGCTGGAGCAAAGCGAAACCGAGGGCGAATGGAGCCTGCAACTGAGCGTGCCGCCGGATCTGGCGTACTTCAGCGGTCACTTCCCCAAGGCCCCGGTGTTGCCCGGCGTGGTCCAGGTCGAGTGGGCGCTGATTCTTGGTCGCCAATTGCTCAACCTGAGCGGCCCGTTCGCGGGCATGGAAGTGCTGAAGTTTCAGCAATTGGTGCGCCCCGGCGATGAAATCCAGCTGCACCTGCGCTTCGATCCCGAGCGCAGCAAGTTGTATTTCGCTTACCGCAACGACTCCGCGACCTGCTCCAGTGGCCGAATCCTGCTGGGGGCTGACAATGCATAACCTGTGGCGAGGGAGCTTGCTCCCGCTGGGTTGCGAAGCAGCCCCAAAATTATTCGGCACACTTCCGAGGGCGAGCGCTGCGCACTCGAGCGGGAGCAAGCTCCCTCGCCACAAAGGTTGTGTGATCCCGGGGGAAATCCATGCATAACCCCTGCGCCGTAATCCCGGTCTACAACCACGAAACGGCCATCAGCACGGTGGTCGACGCCCTGCTCGCGCAGCATCTGCCGTGCATTCTGGTGGACGACGCCAGTACGCCATCCTGCGCGAAAGTGCTTGATGCTCTGGCCGAGCGCGACAACGTCTATCTGGTCCGCCTCACCGTCAATCAGGGCAAGGGCGGCGCGGTGATGACCGGTCTGCGCGAAGCTTCGCGACTGGGTTTCAGCCATGCCTTGCAGGTTGACGCCGACGGTCAGCACGACCTGCTCGACGTCGCCCGTTTCGTCGAGGCATCCCGCGCCCATCCTCAAGCGATGATCTGCGGGTATCCGCTGTTCGACGACAGCGTGCCCAAGGGCCGTTTGTACGCCCGTTACCTGACCCACGTCATGGTCTGGATCAACACGCTGTCGCTGCAAATCCGCGATTCGATGTGCGGCTTTCGTGTCTATCCGCTGGCGCCGACGCTGGCCGTAATTGATTCGGCCAAGGTAGGCAAACGCATGGATTTCGACTCGGACATTCTCGTGCGCCTGGCCTGGCGCAATCAGCCGATGCAATGGCTGCAAACCAGCGTGCATTACCCGCTGGATGGCGTCTCGCACTTCCGACTGTTTCACGACAACGCACTGATTTCCAGCATGCACACCCGGCTGTTCTTCGGCATGTTGCTGCGTTTGCCGGTGATCCTCTGGCGGCGGTGGCGCCCATGACGGTCGAGGCCGACAAAAAGCATTGGGCCGACCGCGAAGAACGCGGCAGTTTCCTCCTGATGAAATTCACCGCATTCGCTGCCAAGGTCCTTGGCCGGCGCCTGTTGAGCCCGTTGCTGTACGGCATCGTCCTGTACTTTTTCCTGTTCGGCCGCACCGCGCGACGCAGTGCCTGGCAGTACCAGCAACGGTTGGCCGAGTGGAGCAAGCGTGACGATCTGCGCCCGAGTCACTGGCGGGTATTTCGCCAGTTCATGGCGTTCGCCGATTCGATGCTCGACAAGCTCGACGTGTGGAACGGCAAGATCCGCATCGAACAGATCGAAATCATCGACCCGGCCCTGCTGCGCAATCAGTTGCGTGGCAGTCGCGGGCAACTGCTGGTCGGCGCACATCTGGGCAACCTTGAGGTGTGCCGGGCGCTGGCGGAGATCGGTGAAAAGGTCACCATGAATGTGCTGGTGCACACCAAACACGCCGAGCAGTTCAACCGCTTGCTCGGCGAGGCCGGGGCGACCAATCTGCGCCTGATCCAGGTCAGCGAACTCGATCCGGTGATCATGCTGCAACTGCACGAACGCCTGGAGCGCGGCGAGTGGCTGGCGATTGCCGGCGACCGTGTGCCGCTGCACGGTGGGCGCAGTGTGACCGTGGACTTTCTCGGCCACCCGGCGCCGTTCCCGCAAGGGCCGTGGCTGCTGGCAGGTCTGCTGAAATGCCCGGTCAACCTGCTGATGTGCCTGAAACAACCCGACGGCCACTACCGCCTGACCCTGGAACCCTTTGCCGACGCCGTGACGTGGACACGTCGCGAGCGCGAGCAGGTCATTCATCAGTGGGCCACCCGCTATGCGCAGCGCCTGAGTCACTATTGCCTCGAAGCCCCGCACCAATGGTTCAACTTTTACCCTTTCTGGAAGACCGATGACGACGCCAACCCATGAGCCGGTAACCTTCGGCGAACGCCCTTTGCGCATCGAAGACGTGCTGGCCCTGGCCAACCGTCAGGCGCCCGTGCAGTTGCAGAGCGACGCGGCTTACCGCGAGCGCATCGCCAAGGGTGCGCGGTTCCTCGACTCGCTGCTGGACAAGGAAGGCGTGATCTACGGCGTGACCACCGGTTACGGCGATTCCTGCGTGGTCGCGGTGCCGCTGCACCACGTCGAAGCGTTGCCGCGTCATCTCTACACCTTTCACGGTTGCGGGCTGGGCAAGCTGCTCGATGCACAAGCCACCCGCGCGGTGCTGGCGGCACGGTTGCAGTCGCTGTGCCACGGCGTTTCCGGGGTGCGCATTGAACTGCTGGAACGTCTGCACGGGTTTCTCGAACACGACATCCTGCCGCTGATTCCGGAAGAAGGTTCGGTGGGCGCCAGCGGCGATCTGACGCCGCTGTCCTACGTCGCCGCGACCCTGTCCGGTGAGCGCGAAGTGATGTTCCGTGGCGAACGCCGCCAGTCCGCCGATGTGCACCGCGAGCTGGGCTGGACACCGTTGGTGCTGCGCCCGAAAGAAGCGTTGGCATTGATGAACGGCACGGCAGTGATGACCGGCCTCGCCTGCCTCGCCTACGCCCGCGCCGATTACCTGCTGCAACTGGCCACGCGCATCACCGCGCTCAACGTGGTCGCGCTGCAAGGCAATCCGGAGCATTTCGACGAACGCCTGTTCGCCGCCAAACCGCATCCGGGGCAAATGCAGGTCGCCGCGTGGCTGCGCAAGGATCTGGCGATCGACGCCCCGACCGCTCCGCTGCATCGTTTGCAGGATCGCTACTCGCTGCGCTGCGCACCGCACGTGCTCGGCGTACTGGCCGACAGCCTGAACTGGCTGCGTTCGTTCATCGAAGTCGAACTCAACAGCGCCAACGACAACCCGATCATCGACGCCGAAGCCGAACGTGTGCTGCACGGCGGGCACTTCTACGGCGGCCATATCGCCTTCGCCATGGACAGCCTGAAAAACCTGGTGGCCAACGTTGCCGACCTGCTCGACCGTCAGCTCGCCCTGTTGGTCGATGAGCGCTACAACCACGGTTTGCCGAGCAACCTGTCCGGCGCCCCGGCAGATCGCGCAATGCTCAACCACGGCTTCAAGGCTGTGCAGATCGGCACCAGCGCCTGGACCGCCGAAGCCCTGAAAAACACCATGCCGGCCAGCGTCTTCTCGCGCTCTACCGAGTGCCACAATCAGGACAAGGTGAGCATGGGCACCATCGCTGCCCGCGACGCGATCCGTGTGCTGGAACTGACCGAACAGGTCGCCGCCGCCACCCTGCTCGCCGCCAACCAAGGCGTCTGGCTGCGGGGTCAGGCCGACGACGCCCGACCACTGCCGCCAGCACTGGCCGCGATGCATGAAGCACTGGCCAAGGACTTCCCGCCGGTCATCGAAGACCGCGCCCTGGAAGGCGAACTTCGCTTGTGCCTGCAACGCATCGCCGCGCAACACTGGAGGCTGCATGCGTAGCGCCGGAGTGATTCACGCCGACACGGAAATCCTCGTGCCGTTTTTCGACGTCGACACCATGCACGTCGTCTGGCACGGCCACTACGTCAAGTATCTCGAAGTGGCGCGCTGCGCGTTGCTCGACAAGCTCGGCCACAACTACAACCAGATGGTCGACTCGGGTTACGCCTGGCCAGTGATCGATCTGCAACTGCGCTACGTGCGCGGCGCGGTGTTCGGCCAGCGTCTGAACGTGCGCGCCAGCCTGGTGGAGTGGGAAAATCGCCTGAAGATCCATTACCTGATCACCGATGCGCAAACCGGCGAACGCCTGACCCGCGCCAGCTCGGTGCAAGTGGCTGTCAAGGTCAGCAGTCGCGAGATGCAACTGGCCTCGCCGAAAGTCTTCACCGATGCCGTGGAAAGGATGCTGCGATGAACCTTATCTCCAGAACTCTTGGTGCTCTGGCCCTGCTCGCCGTATCGACGCTGGCCAACGCCTTTGACCTGCAACAGCTCAGCGCACAACTGGCAAAACCGGACGTGATCCACGGCCAGTTCATCCAGGAAAAACACCTGCGCGCCCTGCCGCAGCCGCTGATCAGCAAGGGCAGCTTCGTCCTCGCGAAAAATCACGGCCTGCTTTGGCTACTGAAAACCCCGCTGCAACAGGATTACCGCATCACTGCCAAAGGCATCGCCCGGCGTGACGGCGATGGCTGGCAACTGCTGCCGAACAAGAGCGCCGGGGCCGAGCAGAACCGTTTGTTCCTCGCCGTGTTGCAAGGCGACAGCAGCGGCCTGCAACGGGATTTCGAACTGGCGCTAAGCGGTGACGCGCAACAGTGGAAACTGACCCTGACCCCGCGCTCGCTGCTGCTCAAGCAAGTGTTCAACCAGATCAATATCGACGGCGGCGCTCTGGTGCAAACCATCGAGCTGCTGGAAACCCAGGGCGACAGCACGGTGCTGCGCATGCAGAACAGCACCGCCGGCCAACCGCTGAGCGACACGGAGCAACATGACTTTGCCGAGTGAACGCAGGCTGCCCTGGCTGTTCCTGATTCTGCTGCTGGCAGTCGTCGCGCTGGCCGCCTGGCAATGGCGTGACGGCGCGCCGCTATCGGCCAACCTGATGGAACTGGTGCCCGGCACCCATCCTGACGCTCTTGAACTGCGCGCTGAACAACGCATGCAGGAACCGCTCAACCGCGAAATGCTGGTGCTGGTCGGCCACGCCGATCGCCAGCAAGCGGTGGCCATGGCGCAAACGCTGGGCGAGCAATGGCAGGCCAGCGGGCTGTTCGAAAAAGTCCAGTGGAACCTGCAAGCGGACTTGCCTGCGCTGCGCACGCAGTTGCTGCAAGGACGGCTGGCGATGCTTTCGGCGGATGATCGGCAACTCCTCACCGAACACCCCGACGCCTTCATTCAACAACGGGTGCAGGCACTGTTTGACCCTTTTACCGGTTTCAGTCTGGTGCCGAGCCAGGACGACTGGCTGGGCCTGACCGGCCGCATCCAGAACAGCCAGCCGAAACACGGCGCGGTGCAACTGGATATCGGCAGCGGCGCCTTGGTCGCCGATGCCGACGGCAAGAGCTGGGTGATGCTGCGGGCGCGCACCACGGGCAACGCGTTCGACATGAACCTGCCGTTGCAAGTCGCCGCCCTGCTGCAACACAGCCGTGAGCAAGCGGCGAAAGCAGACGTGCAATTGCTCGCCGCCAGCGGTTTGCTGTACGCGGCCAATGGTCAGCAGCAAGCGACTCGTGAAATGACCTGGGTCGGGGGCGGCGCGACGCTCGGTATTTTGCTGTTGTTGTTGCTCGCCTTCCGCCGCTGGCGCGTGTTGCTGGCGTTTGTGCCGGTGCTGGTCGGCATGTTGTTCGGCGCGGTCGCGTGCGTGGCGTTGTTCGGTCACATGCATGTGATGACGCTGGTGCTTGGTTCCAGCCTGATCGGGGTAGCGGTGGATTACCCGCTGCATTACCTGTCGAAGAGCTGGAGCCTCAAGCCGTGGCGCAGTTGGCCGGCCTTGCGCCTGACGCTGCCCGGGCTGACCCTGAGCCTGCTCACCAGCACCATCGGTTATCTGGCGCTGGCTTGGACGCCGTTTCCGGCGCTGACGCAAATCGCCGTGTTCTCCGCTGCCGGGTTGCTCGGCGCCTATCTGTCGGCCGTGTGCTTGCTGCCGGCGCTGCTGAAAAACGTCGAACTGCGCCCCGCGCAATGGCCGCTGCACCTGGCCGAACGCCTGGTCAATCTGCGCGAGAAACTGCTCGAGCGCGTTCGCACGCCGGTGTTGCTGGCATTGTTGATAGCCTTCTGTGCCGGCGGTCTGGTGCAACTGCAAAGCAAAAACGACATTCGTCAGTGGGTCGGTGCCCCGCAGCGGCTGACCGATGAAGCGCAGGCCATCGCACGGATCACCGGCTACCAGCCGACCAGCCAGTTCTTCCTCGTGCGCGCGGCCAATCAGCAAGAGTTGCTGGCGCGACAAGCAGCGCTGAGCGAGCGTCTGGAACAACTGGTCAATCTCGACAAGCTGCAAGGCTATCAGGCACTCGATCAACTGGTCAGCCCTCCTGGCCAGCAACAGCAAGTGCGCGACGCACTGAACAAACTGCCGCAGTTCTGGCAGCCGTTGCTTGACCTCGGTGTGCCCCTCGCTGCGCTGCAAACCGAGCTGCAACAATTACAGACACTGCCGACCGAGGACATCGACGCGGCGCTGGCCGGGCCGCTCGGCCAACCGTATCGCACGTTGTGGCTCGGCCCGACCGAGGACGGCGTAGCGGCGATGACCAGCCTGCAAGGCCTGAACAATCCGTCGTTGCTGCGGGTGCAGGCGCTGGATCTACCGGGCGTGGTTCTGGTCGATCGGCTCGGTGAGCTGAACAATGTTTTCGCCGCGACGCAGATCAGCGCCGCCGAACTTAAACTCGCCTCCTGCGTGTTGATCGTGCTGGTGCTGATCCTGCCATTCGGTTTCGGCGGGGCATTGCGCATTGTGGCTTTGCCGCTGCTGGCGGCGCTGTGCAGCCTGGCCAGCCTCGGCTGGCTCGGTCAGCCATTGACCCTGTTCAGCCTGTTCGGCCTGCTGTTGGTGACGGCGATCAGCGTCGATTACGCAATCCTCATGCGTGAGCAGGTCGGCGGTGCGGCGGTGAGCCTGCTCGGCACGCTGCTCGCAGCCGTGACGACGTGGCTGTCGTTTGGTCTGCTGGCGGTGTCCAGTACCCCGGCGGTGAGCAATTTCGGCCTGTCGGTGAGCCTCGGTCTGGCGTTCAGTTTCATGCTCGCGCCGTGGGCCGGACGACACCAACACGGCGCTGCGGTCGCGGAGCCGACAGCATGATGGTCATCGGTTTCTGGCTGCTGGCATTGGCGCTGTTCGCCGTCGCCACGCGGGTCGGTCGACATTTCGGCCTGATCCCGATCGTCAGCCAGTTGCTGCTGGCCAGTTTCGGTTTGCCGCTGTTGATGTACTTCTGGATAGAGCCGGGCTGGCAGCTCAGTGGCGCTGAACTGATCGCACCAGACTGGCTGAAAAACCTCTACAGCCTGAGTTTCGCCTTGCTGCTCGGGCACATTCTCAGCGACGTGATCGACCTGCGACTGGATCGACAGAGCGTGAAAATCGCCGTGCCGAGTTTCGCCGTGCCGTTCGCCTGCGGTCTCGCGGTCGCATATTGGCTGCTGCCGGCGCAACCCTGGCTCCACTCGCTGGCCATCGGTCTGGTGTTCGCGATTACCGCGATTCCGGTGTTGTACCTGTATCTGCGTCACATCGATTACCCGCCCGCCGCCACCCGACGTCTGGTGCAGACCGCCATCCTGATCGACCTGACCTGCTGGACGTTGTTCGGGCTGGCTCAAGGCAGTCTGCACCTGAGCAGTCTGTTGCTGCCGCTGGGCCTCGCTTGCGTGCCCTTGGTGCTGCGCTTGTTCGGCGTGCGTCGGTCGCTGACCTACAGCCTCGGCTTCTTCGCCCTGCTGGTGATGGCCGAGCACTACAAACTCAACGCACTGATTTTCGGTATCGGTTATCTGCTGTGCATGGCCGTGCTGAAAGTGCCGCTGGTGCTGCCATTGCCGGCGCGCTGGATAAGCCGCTTGCAGACATGGATGGCGATTCCGCTGATCCTCACTTTCGGCATCGTGCAGATCGATGTGCACAGCGCCCTCGCCAGCCTTGGCGTCGTGCAATGGGCGGCGCTGCTGCTGTTGCCGATTGGCAGTAAACTGCTCGGCAACTGGCTGGGTCTCGGCTGGGCCGGCGCCTCGTTCGAAGGCGCCAGCCGCTGGCGCGAAAGTGTGCTGTTGAACATTCGCGGCCTCAGCGAAATCGTCTTTCTCAACTTGCTCCTGCAACAACAGCTCATCACCCCGGCGCTGTACTTCGCGCTGATGCTGATGGGCCTGATCGCGACGCTGCTGCCGGCCCTGATCGGCCTGCATCGCGTGCCGCTGAATGTGAACAGTCACTTGCCCCGGAGCCCACGTGCCCAACGTTGAAATGCAATCCCGTCAGGTAGTGATCATTGGCGCCGGCCCGTCCGGTGCCATCGCCGCCGCGCTGCTCACGCGCAAAGGCCACGACGTGCTGGTGATCGAGCGCCAGCACTTCCCACGCTTTTCCATTGGTGAAAGCCTGCTCAGTCATTGTCTGGATTTCGTCGAAGAGGCCGGCATGCTCGACGCCGTCAACGCCGCCGGATTCCAGCGCAAGACCGGCGCCGCGTTTGCTTGGGGCGAGCGCTACAGCGCATTCGATTTCAGCGACACCTTCAGCGACGGTAAACCGACCACGTTCCAGGTGCAGCGCGCCGACTTCGATAAATTGCTGGCCGATCAGGCGGCGCTGCAAGGTGCCGAGATCCGCTATGGCGATGCCATCGTCAGCGTCGATTTCGACCGGGCAAAACCGCAACTCGATGTGCGCCGTGAAGACGGCAGTGAATACCGCATCGAGGCGAATTTCGTGCTGGATGCCAGCGGCTATGGCCGCGTGCTGTCGCGCCTGCTCGACCTGGAAGCACCGTCGAACTTCCCGCTGCGTCAGGCGGTTTTCACCCATGTCGAAGATCACATCGACAACCCGGGGTTCGACCGCGAAAAAATCCTCGTCACCACCCATCCGCAGCATCGCGATATCTGGTTCTGGACGATTCCGTTCAGCAACGGTCGCTGCTCGGTAGGCGTGGTCGCCGCGGCGGAACACTTCAACGGTCGCGATGCCGACCTCGACGCCTGCCTGCGCGGTTTTATCGCCGAGACGCCAAGCCTCGCCAATGTCTTGAACAACGCCGTGTGGGACACCCCGGCGCGCACCCTCGGCGGGTACGCCGCCAACGTCAAAACCCTGCACGGCCCGGGCTTCGCGCTACTGGGCAACGCGGCGGAGTTTCTTGATCCGGTGTTCTCTTCCGGCGTGACCATCGCCATGCGTTCGGCGAGCATGGCGGCGGCGGTTCTGCATCGTCAGTTGCTGGGGGAAACGGTCGATTGGCAGCGCGAATTCGCCGAGCCGTTGAAGCGTGGCGTCGACACTTTCCGCTGCTACGTCGAGGGCTGGTACGCCGGGACCTTTCAGGACGTGATTTTCCATGAGGACAGTCAGCCGGAAATTCGCCGGATGATCTGCTCGATCCTCGCCGGCTACGCCTGGGACCAACGCAACCCGTTCGTCAGCGAAGCGCGTCGCCGCTTGAAGATGATTTCCGAACTTTGTGCAAAGGACGCCCCATGAATTACCTGAGCGACAGCTACGTCGAGGAAACCCGTTTCGGTTTCTGGTTCCTGCGCAGCCACACCTGGCAGCACCATGTGTTGCGCGTGGCGATCAACGATCTGCGTGGTTTGTTCAGCGAGTCGCTGCCGACGAACCCGGTATTGCTGGATGCCGGCTGCGGTCAGGGCAAATCGTTTCGTTACCTGCGCCAGACCTTTGCGCCACAGCGTCTGATCGGCATCGATGCCGACCCGCACAGTCTTGAATTGAGCGGCGCAGAGGCGGCGCGTCAGGATCTTGAGGTGGAATTGATTGGCAGCGATTGCGCGACGCTGCAGGTGCCGGATGCCAGTGTTGATCTGCTGTTCTGTCACCAGACCTTTCATCACCTGGTCGAGCAGGAAAAAGCCCTCGCCGAGTTTTATCGGGTGCTCAAGCCAGGCGGGTATCTGCTGTTCGCCGAATCCACCGAGGCTTACATCGATACGTGGGTGATTCGCTGGCTGTTCCGCCATCCGATGCATGTGCAGAAAAGTGCTGCACAGTATCTGCAGATGGTTCGCGAGCAAGGGTTTGAGTTCGGCGAACGCAATGTCTCGTACCCGTATTTGTGGTGGAGCCGGTCGAAGGATTTTGGTTTGCTGGAGCGGTTTAGGCTGCGCAAGCCAAAGCCGTTTGGTCAGCGTGAAGAGACGCTGGTCAACGTCGTCGCTCGCAAACCATTGCAAGGTGATATCTGATGCACCGCATTCAACCTATACAACCCAAAACCTGTGGGAGCTGGCTTGCCAGCGATAGCGGTGTATCAGTCAGCGTCAATGTTGGAGGTGCCGACGCCATCGCTGGCAAGCCAGCTCCCACAGTGTCTGCGGTATGGCGACTTTTTTTGCTCGGCTTTGTATTGCTGTTGAGTGCCTGCGCCAGCCAGGCGCCGCTGCCCGCAGGCAATCCGACGCTGCCATTGCCACTGCAATTGCACATCGAGCGCCAACAAGCCGAGCAACGCCAGGACTGGCTGCTGGTGATCCAGCGCGAAGGCCCCGGCATTCGCTGGTCGATGATGGACCCGCTGGGTATCCCTCAGGCTCGTCAGCAACTGATCGATGGGCACTGGCAGGCCGACGGTCTGCTGCCGCCCAATCCTGAAGCCCGGGAGCTGTTCGCCGCGTTACTGTTCGCCCTGACGCCGTCCGGCGAGTTGTTGCGCAACTATCCGACCGCGCAGCAAACGGGCGAGCAGCGCTCGCTGCCAACGCGTTGGGAGATTCGTTATGCACAACCGTTGAGCTTTCAATTGAACCTGCCCCAAGGCCCGCACTATCGCGTGTCCCCCCTCGGTGAATCGACACCATGACCGCTTACCTGAATGCCCTCGGTGTGATCAGCGCCCTGGGCCGCGACAAAGCAGAAGTGGCGCGCAATCTGTTTGCCGGCGACTGCTCGGGCATGCGCCGCGAATCCGGCTGGATGACCGGTCGTGAGTTGCCCGTGGCCGCCGTCCAAGGTGAACTGGCGCCGATCCCGCTGGCGCTGGCCGGCCAGAGCAGCCGCAACAACCAACTGCTTCTGGAAGCCGCGCTGCAGATTCGCGACGAAATCGACCGGGCGATCCAGACCTACGGCCGCGAGCGCATCGGCGTGGTGCTCGGCACCAGCACTTCGGGCATCGATGAGGCCAGCCGTGGCCTGGGGCATTACATTCTTGAACAGCAGTTCCCGGCCGAGTACGACTACCGGCAACAGGAACTCGGCGCACCGGCCAATTTTCTCGCCGACTGGTTGCAACTGAGCGGCCCGGCCTATGTGATTTCCACCGCGTGCACCTCCAGCGCGCGGGCCTTGATGAGCGCGCAGCGTCTGCTCGACCTCGGCCTGTGTGACGCCGTGCTGTGCGGCGGGGTCGACAGTTTGTGCAAGCTGACCCTCAATGGGTTCTCGTCGCTGGAAGCGGTATCGGACGAGCGTTGCAATCCGTTCTCGGCCAACCGCAACGGCATCAACATCGGCGAAGCGGCGGTGCTGTTCGTGATGAGCAAGCAGCGTGGCGACGGCCCGGCCATCGCTCTGCTCGGTGCCGGTGCCAGTTCCGATGCTCACCACATCTCGGCCCCGGAGCCGAACGGTCGCGGCGCGCTGCAAGCGATGCAAAAAGCCCTGAGCCGCGCCCGACTGCAAGCTGCTCAGATCAACTATCTGAACCTGCACGGCACCGCGACCCAGCACAACGACGCCATGGAAAGCCTCGCAGTCGCCACGCTGTTTCCGGACGGCGTGGCCTGCTCTTCGACCAAACCCATGACCGGCCACACTCTTGGCGCGGCCGGGGCACTGGAAGCGGCGTTCTGCTGGTTGAGCCTGAGCGATGACAACCCGGCACACGCCTTGCCGCCGCACGTCTGGGATGGCCAGGCCGATCCCGATTTGCCGGCGCTGAAGTGGGTGACCGCGAACGAACGCCTGACGTCCATTGCTCCCCGCTACCTGATGAGCAACTCGTTTGCCTTCGGCGGCAACAACGTCAGCCTGATTATCGGAGACGCCCCATGACCGACTGGCCGCTCGCCGAACTGCTGCCCCACGCCGGCGACATGATCCTGATCGACAGGATCGCAAGCTTCGACGAAGAACAGATTTACACCTGCCTCACGGTCAAGCCCGACGGCCTGTTCAACCTGCCTGACGGCAGCCTGCCGGCATGGGTCGGCATCGAGTTGATGGCGCAGAGCGTCGCCGCGTTTGCCGGTTGCCACGCACGGCTGAAAGGCAATCCGGTGGAGCTGGGTTTCCTGCTCGGCACGCGCAAATTCGAATGCAATGTTGCTGCGTTTCCGGCCGGCAGCGAGTTGATCATCCACGGCATCCGCTCGCTGGAAGACGACAACGGCATGGGCGTTTTCGAATGCCATATCAACGCCCCCGGCATCGAAGCGACTGCCCGGTTGAATGTGTTCCGGCCGCCTCAGGCGGCTGATTATCTTGTGCAAAAAAGGGAGTCGAACGATGACTGAATCCGTACTGGTCACCGGCTCCAGCCGTGGCATCGGCCGCGCCATAGCGTTGCGCCTGGCGCAGGCCGGGCACGATATCGTCCTGCATTGCCGCAGCGGCATGACTGAGGCACAAGCGGTGCAGGCTGAAATCGAAGCACTGGGGCGCAACGCGCGCATCCTGCAATTCGATGTCGCCGACCGCGAAACCTGTAAAAGCATTCTCGAAGCCGACGTCGAAACCCACGGCGCCTATTACGGCGTGGTACTCAACGCCGGGCTGACCCGCGACGGCGCATTCCCCGCGTTGAGCGACGACGATTGGGACGTGGTGCTGCGCACCAACCTCGACGGTTTCTATAACGTTTTGCATCCGGTGATGATGCCGATGATCCGCCGCCGCGCCGCCGGTCGGATTGTTTGCATCACCTCGGTGTCCGGTCTGATCGGCAACCGTGGCCAGGTCAACTACAGCGCCTCGAAAGCCGGCGTGATCGGCGCCGCGAAGGCGTTGGCGATCGAACTGGGCAAGCGCAAAATCACCGTTAACTGCGTCGCGCCGGGCCTGATCGACACGGCGATGCTCGACGAAAACGTGCCGGTAGAAGAACTGATGAAGATGATCCCCGCGCAGCGCATGGGCACCCCTGAAGAGGTGGCCGGTGCGGTGAATTTCCTGATGTCGGCGGAAGCCTCGTACATCACCCGCCAGGTCCTTGCGGTCAACGGAGGCTTGTGCTGATGAAGCGCGTCGTCGTCACCGGCATGGCCGGCATTACCTCGCTGGGCAGCGACTGGGAGACCATCGCTGGCAACTTTGCGGCCAACCGCAGCGGCATCCGCCGGATGGACGAGTGGGATCGTTTCAGCGAGCTCAACACCCGTCTGGCCGGGCCCATCGATGACTTTGTCGTGCCTGCGCACTGGACCCGCAAGCAACTGCGCAGCATGGGCCGGGTATCGAGGCTGGCGGTCGGCGCGGCAGAAAAAGCCCTGGCCGACGCCGGCCTGCTTGGCGACGAATCGATCAAGGACGGGCGCATGGGCGTGGCCTGCGGCTCGTCCACCGGCAGCACCGACGAGATCAAGGCGTTCGGCAACATGCTGCTCAATTCGGTAGCCGAGGGCCTCAACGCCAACTCTTACGTGCGGATGATGCCGCACACCACTGCGGCGAATATCAGCATCTTCTTCGGCCTCACCGGGCGCCTGATCCCGACCTCCAGCGCCTGCACCAGCGGCAGTCAGGGCATCGGCTACGCGTACGAAGCCATCAAGTTCGGTCGCTTGCCGTTGATGCTTGCTGGCGGTGCCGAAGAGCTGTGCCCGACCGAAGCCATGGTCTTCGACGCGCTCTACGCCACCAGCCTGAAAAACGACGCGCCGCAGACCAGCCCGCGTCCATACGACAAGGGCCGCGACGGTCTGGTGATCGGTGAAGGTGGCGGCATGCTGGTGCTCGAAGAGCTGGAACACGCCCTCGCTCGCGGCGCGCACATCCACGCCGAGATCGTTGGCTTCGGCAGCAACGCCGACGGCCAGCACACCACCCGCCCGGAACAAGTGACCATGCGCCGGGCCATGGAACTGGCGCTGGAAGACGCCGGGCTGACGCCTGATGCAATCGGTTACGTAAATGGTCACGGCACCGCTACAGAACAGGGCGACATTGCCGAAACACTAGCCACCAGCAGTTTGTTCGGTGAGCGCATGCCGATCAGCTCGCAGAAGAGTTTCCTCGGCCATACGCTCGGCGCCTGCGGAGCGCTGGAGTCGTGGTTCAGCATCGAAATGCTCAACCGCGACCTGTACGTGCACACGTTCAACCTCGACGAGGTCGATCCGCACTGCGGCAAGCTCGATTACCTGCGCGGTGAATTCCGCCAGATGCATCACGACTACGTGATGAACAACAATTTCGCTTTTGGTGGCGTCAACACCTCGTTGATTTTCCGCCGCTGGCACTGACCGCAATACGTTTGGAGTGAAGGGAATGACTCAGTTTCACCGCATCGCCGCCCTATTGGCCCTGGCCTTCGTCCTCGGCGGTTGCACCAGCAAACCGGTGTACAACGCCAAGGAAGAGTTTTCGCCAAACCTCGGCTTCACGGCCCCACAGATGAGCCGCGCTATCGTCACCGCCCTGAACGACCGCCAGTGGGTCGTGCAATCGGTGCGTCCGGGCATGATCAAAGCTGCGATCACCGTGCGCGGTCGCCACCATGCCGAAGTCGATATCCCGTTCACACCGACCTCGTTCGAAATCGACTACCGCAGCAGCTACGGCCTCGACGCCAAGGACGGCAAGATCCACGGCAACTACAACCGTTGGGTCAACCGCCTGCGCGACAACGTGCTGAAAGAACTGTCGATCAACCCGGACATCGAAGCGGTGAACAACCTGGGCATCATCAAACAGGGTGCGGACGAGCCGACTTACCTGAGCTTTCGCGAAGGCGTCAAACGCGCCACCGACGCCGGCCTGCTCGACGGCAGCGTGAAGTTCTACCTGGCCGGCGAAACCCTGCCAAAACAGGTGCGCAAACTCGACACCGTCAGCAGCAGCCGCAAGACCAACGGTTCGAACAAATCCGACGAAGACGCCTGCTTCTGGGCCCTGCAATCAGCTCTCGCAACCCTGCAGAACGCCGCGAAAAAAGCCGACGCTAACGCCGTGATCAACATCGCCAGCGTCGACCAGCGCGACTTGTACAAAGACACCGAAAAATTCCAGTGCCGTGCGGGGCTGGTCGTGTCGAGCGTGGCGCTGCGCGGGGATCTTGCGCACGTCGACTAACTGATTGAGTGAATCCAATCCTGTGGCGAGGGGATTTATCCCCGATGGATCGCGTAGCGGCCCCAAAACCTGAGAACTCGGAGTATCAGACATACCGAGTTCATTGGTTTACGACGGCTGCGCCGCCGATCGGGGATAAATCCCCTCGCCACAAGGTGTTGTCTCCATTTTCAGCATCTACACTCGCTCAACAGGCCCTAATCCAACGCCTGCTGGAACGGCGAGCCCCCATCGATCAAACACTCGCGGTTCTCTTTCACCGTCAAGGAGATGACCATGCAAGTGAAAGCCCTGATCGCCGCCTCGTTCCTCAGCTTGCTGCCCAGCGCCAGCCATGCCACCAACCTCATGTACATGCCCTTCGAAACGGTGCTGTCCGACGCGATTCGTGCCGGACGCCTGGACGGCAGTGTGAAGTTTTATCTGGCCGGCAATGGCCCGCAGGGCACTCAGCGGTTGTTGCAGCGGGATGTGATCAGTGACCTGAAGACCAACGGCTTCAACAAGAGCGATCACGACTCCTGTGAATGGGTGTTGCAGTCGAACCTGATCAAACTGCAGGCCGAGGCCAAGCGGGTCGGGGCGAATGCGGTGACTAACATCGTCAGTTATTACGACCAGCATGTGCGTAAGGATTTGAATACTTACGAGTGTCGGGCGGGGATTTTTGTGACGCGGGTGGCGTTGAAGGGAAATTTGGTGCGGTTGCCCTGAAGGCGGCGGTGTTTGAGTGGGCACCTTCGCGAGCAGGCTCGCTCCCACCCTGGAATACGTTCCCCTGTGGGAGCGAGCCTGCTCGCGATTTGACTGCGTAGCAGTCACGCCTTTGAGGGTTCGACCTTGCGTGTGAGTAACTCGACAAAAGCCTTGGCCATCGGCGATTTCTGATCCCTGCGCTGGACCAGCCACACCGCTGTCACCGCTTCTGGATCGAGCAAAGGCCGGTAGACCACACCGTCGATGCGCATTCGTTGATACGAGGCCGGCATCACCGACACGCCCAGACCCGCAGCGACCAGACCGATGATGGTCATCGCTTCACCGGCCTCCTGCGCGAAGTGCGGACTGAAGCCGGCATCGCGGGCCAGACTGAGCAGTTGCGCATACAAACCGCTGCCGTAGCTGCGCGGAAAAAACACGAACGGCTCATGGGCCAGCGCCGAGAGAAATAATCCCTCCTCCGAGCCCTGCGCCAACGGATGCTTGGCACTGAGCACGGCGACCAACGGTTCACGCATCAACTCCACCACACTCAGCGAATCCGGCAAACCGAGCGGACGCATGATGCCGACCTCGATCGACTGATCAACCAGCGCCTCTGCCACCATCGTGCTGCTCATCTCCCGAAGGTTCAGATGCACGGCCGGAAAGCGCTGGCGGAAAGAGAAAATCGCCTGCGGGATCGTTGAGTTGAACGGCGCCGACGAAGTGAAGCCAATCTTCAGTTCACCCAGCTCACCGAGTTGCGCCCGGCGAGCGACGTCCGCGGCTTTGTCGACCTGCGCCAGCACCAGCCGCGCCTCTTCCAGAAACAACCGCCCGGCCTCACTCAACTCGACCCGACGATTGGTCCGTTCGAACAGGCGCGCGCCGACCTCTTGCTCCAGCGCCTGAATCTGCTGACTTAGCGGCGGCTGGGAGATGCCCAGCACCTGTGCGGCGCGGCCGAAATGCAGTTCTTCAGCGACAGCGATGAAGTAGCGCAGATGACGCAATTCCATGAAAACCCCATTAGGTCGTTAAAGCTATCAAACAGGTCGAACAATATATTGGATAGAAACATTAGCCAGCTATATGATTTTTTCATTGCCTGCCTGGCCGTGCCCTCCGAGGTCTGAAGTGAAAACAGCTGTCGCGCCCCATGCCCATGAAGTCCCGCCTGCTGCGGCCGACGATGTCGTCGCCGAACTGCAAGAGATCTACATCGAAAAAGGCACGCCGATGTTCATGCGTACGGTGCTAGCGCTGTTCAGCGGCGGGTTTGCGACGTTTGCCCTGCTGTACTGCGTCCAGCCGATGATGCCGCTGCTGTCCCACGAGTACGGGATCAACGCCGCGCAGAGCAGCCTGATTCTGTCGGTCGCCACGGGCATGCTCGCCATCGGCCTGCTGATCACCGGACCGATTTCCGACCGTATCGGGCGCAAACCGGTGATGGTCACCGCACTGTTCGCCGCGGCGCTGTGCACCATGGCCAGTGCAATGATGCCGAGTTGGGAAGGCGTGTTGATCATGCGTGCACTGATCGGTTTGTCGTTGAGCGGCCTGGCAGCCGTTGCGATGACCTATCTGAGCGAAGAAATTCACCCGCAGCACATTGGCCTGGCGATGGGCTTGTACATCGGTGGCAACGCGATTGGCGGGATGAGCGGGCGCTTGATCACCGGCGTGCTGATCGACTTCGTCAGCTGGCATACGGCGATGCTGGTGATCGGTGGACTGGCGATGATTGCCGCAGCGGTGTTCTGGAAAATTCTCCCGGAATCACGCAACTTCCGTTCGCGCTCGCTGCACCCGCGCAGTCTGCTTGATGGCTTCACCATGCACTTTCGCGATGCCGGTTTGCCGCTGCTGTTTCTTGAAGCGTTCGTGCTGATGGGCGCGTTTGTCACGCTGTTCAACTACATCGGCTATCGCTTGCTGGCGGCGCCGTACAACCTCGATCAGGTGTTCGTCGGTTTGCTCTCGGTGGTGTATCTGTCGGGCATCTACAGCTCGGCGAAAATCGGCTCACTGGCGGACAAACTGGGGCGGCGCAAGGTGTTGTGGGCAACCATTGCGCTGATGTTCGCCGGTCTTGCGCTGACGATGTTCACGCCGCTGCTGCTGGTGATTGTCGGCATGTTGATCTTCACCTTCGGCTTCTTTGGCGCGCACTCGGTGGCGAGTAGCTGGATCGGACGACGGGCGTTGAAGGCCAAGGGGCAGGCGTCGTCGCTGTATCTGTTCAGCTATTACGCCGGCTCGAGTATCGCCGGGACGGCAGGCGGGGTGTTCTGGCACTTGGGGGGATGGAACGGCATTGGCCTGTTTATCGGCGCGCTGTTGCTGGTTGCGCTGTTGGTGGCGTTGAAACTGGCGAAGTTGCCAACGCTGGGTAACGCGTCACCCTGACCGTCAGGATGGCTCGGCACGAACCACCAGTTGCGCCTCCAGTAACTGATCTTTTTTATCCAGACTCAGGGATTCGAATTGAGCACCGTCGCGTTCGACGCCCTCCAGCCATTTCAGTAATGTCTGCGCATTGCCCCGCAAGGTGATGCGCAGGACATTGTCATCGGCCTCGAACTGTTCCAGGTCCAGCCCCTGCGCCAATGCGCTGTCACTGAGCCGGGTGGAGAGCGGCGCGGACACCGGCGGGCGCTGCTGCGACGGCAGTGCGCGCTGCACTTGCAGCGCCAGCGCCAACCGTTGTTGATAAAGTCGTTCGGCGGCAGCCAGACGCTGTTGTGCCGGTTGCCAGAGCCCACTGAACATCAGCACGACAATCAGGAAAATGCCCAGCCAGACCAGCATTTTCTGATCCCTTCGCGGCAGTTGCTGCCATTTTTCCTGCAAGACTGGCGGTAACTTCAGGTAAGACTTCATTCAGGACGACTCCTCCAGCGTCAATATTGCCCGTACGCGGTTCTGGTCTTTGCTGGCACTGCCGAGCTTGATTGACATCCCGCTCTGTCTGCCGCGCTCCCGCAACTGCTCAAGTTCGGCAAAACTGTTGGCTGTCAGTTGCACTTTCCAACCCTCGCCGGCGCGATACTCGATGCGTTGAACCTCGACGCTGCTGCCACCGATTACCTGTTCGGCAAGGCTGCGCAAACGCGCCAGGCGGGTTTCCTGATTCGTATCACCCTGCGATTGCAAGGCACGCAATTGCGCAGCCAGGTCAACAATGCGGGTTTCCTGCGGAAAGATGGCTCTGAACCGCTCCACGCTGTCGGCGTAAAGAAGCCCGGCTTGTTGTTCAAGGAAATGGCTACGTGCCTGAGTGAAACCCCACAGCATCAGGAACGTCAGACCCACCGCCACCCCCACCAGCGACCAGGGCAAGCGTCGCTGCGACTGAGCATATTCGCCCTGACGCAGGTCTATAGCGTGCCGGGATTGTCTGGCCAGCACAGTGCTGAGCGCTGTCAGCGGAGAGTCCGGTGTGTTCAGCCAATGCACGGGGGATGCCGGGTTTTCCTTCAAGGTTTCACGTCCTTGATCGGTCAACGCCAGCCTCGCTAGCAGGCCCCCTCCGACGATCCAGCGCCCGAACCACCAGGCGCCACAAGGCCGATCGTCGGGCAGCAGATCGGCATCGACGTAACAGCTTGCCGGCTCGATACCCAAGGATTTCAGCAGGACCAACAACGTTTCCAGCCACTGCCGGTCGATTACCAACAGCGGATAACGTCGCGTAGCGTCTGAGCGCCCGGCCGCCACATGAACGCTGTCCAGTTCCTGCGCCAATTGGTCCTCAATCGCATACGTCAGCGCCTGTACGGAAGGCCGTCGTCGGTTAGGCCATGCGTCGGTGAGCCACCAACTACAAACCTCCATTGGCAGTATCAGCATGACGCTGGCACCGGCCAACACGGTCGCGGCGTTGGCCAATGGCATGAGATTCGGCGCCTCGTCGTCACGCCAGAAACAGCATGGCCAATCGGGTGAGGCCTCAGGCAAGCCTTCGGCAGTCAGGTAAAGCCAGGTTTTCATTGGGCAATTTCACTTTCAGTCGAGGCCACGAAACTTCGTTGCTGCAGTCGTAGCCGGCCATTGTTCAAATCACGTTCAAATTGGCTGATCAGGCGCAGACGGCGCTGGCCCAACTCGGCATCCACCGTGACGCGAAACCAGCGGCTGCTCAGACCCAACCCTTGGCTGAGTACACCCAACCCCTCAATGGCAGGCGCCTGAGTGAAGTTCTGCACACTGGAGTAACCCTCAGCAGGACGTTGCGCCACCAACGCTCGGGCGCTGTCGATGGTCATTCCTTCAAGGGTCGCGAGGACCGTTGCCGAGGCGGTGTTGACGTTTAGCGTGGCTTCCTTGGGGAGCACGGCAATCCACGGTTTGATGCGCGCCAGCCAATGTGCATCGACGCCGGGCAGCAACCGTAATCCGGAAACATCGGACGGCAGCCCCGGGCCGTCGGGCGGGCGCAAAGCGCTCAAATCCGGAGCATTCAGGTTCAGCGCCTGCAACAGCCGCGACCAGCGCCCGAGCGTGATCTGGTCGACCTGACCGGCCTTGAGCAACTGATTGATATTGAAGCGCCCGGCCAAGTCCTCGATGTGGATGTGCACACGCCCGCCGTCGATGTCGAATGCGCTCCGGCGCTGGCCCCACTCTTGCCCCAGCTGAATTGTTCTGGACGCTCGCCATTGTGGGTTCTGCAGATATTGCCGAGCCAGGGTTTCGCCGCTCAGCCCCAACTGACGCAACTGCAATTGATGAAGTTGCTGCGCACTGCTTTGCACTGCGAGGCGATGGCTGCGCAGTAAACTCCCGACCAGCAACAACGCCAGGCTCATCACCAACAGCACCGTGATCAATGCAACGCCTTGCTGACGGCTCTTCATCGCACGGCCTGCGGCAAAATGAACACGCGGCGGATCTGGCCGAAGCGCGGCGAGGAAAACTGCAGTTCCACAGCCTGGGGCGGCGCCATCGGCATTTTTGCATCAACGGGCCACTCACCGCGCCAGGCGCTTTTTTCATCAAACAACCGCCAACGCACCTGCGTCACGCCTTCGAGCAACTTCTGCCGTTGCGCCTCGGCCTGGCCAACAGCGCGACTGTAACGCCACAGCGTTTCACCTTCGAAGGTGTAACTGACTTCCTGTAACTCGCTGCGCGGCTGATCCAGCGGGTTGCGCCAGTTACCCCGTTGAAAATTCAGCAAACCACCATCAAGCAGAATCGTCCGCCCCGGTTGCGACTCCACCACCTGCAGCACATCGCGCTCAATCACCGCTACGGCGCGCATCAAGCTGCGCAGAGCCAGCTGATGGTCGACACTGCTGCGCTCGGCGTTGGCAACTCCGTCGAACAATCGCCAGCACGCCATCCCCAACACAACGAAAATGGCCATGGCGATCAGCAACTCGATCAAGGTGAAACCCGACTGTCTATTCATCTCGCGCCTGCAACCAGCGCTGGCTGTGGTTCACGATGTTGTCACTGTCGCCACGACGCACGCTGATTTCGACCGCAAGCAGACGCGGGTCGTCTGCCGCTCGAATGACTTGGCTGAGCACCCACTCTCGCTGGGCGAAGGCGACGACGAATTGTTTACTGCCCAATGGCAGATTGCGTTGCAGGCTCAGTTCGCTCAACTGGTTATCCGCCAGCCATGAGGCAAACAACCGCTCCTCCAGACCGGCACCCTGCTGCAATACATACTGACTGGCCGACAGGGCGGCGGCGGCCAGGGTTGCGAAGATCGCGAGGGCGATCATCACCTCCAGCAAGGTAAATCCGCGCTCAGTTTTCATTGATGACCGGCTCACTCAGACCATCACTGGAAAGACTCAACCAACGTTGACTCTTGCTGGAAAAACTCAAGACAAAGGGGCTGAGTTCGTCACTGCTGAGCAGCAAAATCTGGGGTTGCGCCGACTGGTCGCTCAGGGTCAGCGGTCGACCTTCCTGCTCAAGCGTCATGAACAATCCCACAGGCAAATGACTTGGCGCGCCGACTGGCTGCCAGGTCGAACGCTCGAAACGCAACAACTGATAACTCTCACGCTCCAGCCGCACGCCGTATTCACGCTCTTCCAGCACTGCGCTTTCCCGTGAGGTGTTCAGTAACTGTGCGACGATCAGGGCTTGCTGCCGCGCCTGACGTGCCGGGCTCTCGCCGGCCACCAGGGTGATCATGCCGATCACCACGCTGATCACCACAATCACCACGAGCATCTCCAGCAGCGTGAAACCACGGGCGTTGCGCTTCATCCTCAGTTGTCCCAATTGCCGATTTCAGCCGCGTGCCCTTCCCCACCTTCGACGCCATCGGAACCGAAGGAATAGAGGTCATAACCCGGCCCTTTAACGCCCTGCCCCAGGTACTGATAAGGCGTACCCCATGGGTCGACCGGGAGTTTCTTCAGGTAACCCTGCGGGTTCCAGTTTTTCGCCGTCGGTGTACCTGTCGGGCGTTTGCTGAGCGCTTCGAGCCCTTGTTGAGTCGAGGGATAGTTGTGATTGTCGAGGCGATACATTTCCAGCGCCGTGGCGATCGCCTGAATATCGGTTCTAGCAGCAGTGACCTTGGCCTGATCGGGTCGGCTCATGAACTGCGGGACGACGATCGCGCCGAGAATGCCGATGATCACCACGACCACCATGATTTCGATCAGGGTAAAACCGCGTTGGGTACGTGCGCCGCTATGTACAAAGGGTTTCATGGTTCAGCTCACCAGTTGATTAAGACTCAGAATCGGCATCAGGATGGCCAGGACGATCAGCAACACCACGCCGCCCATCACTACCAGCATGAAGGGTTCAAACAGGCTCACCGCCAGTGCGATGCGCGCTGCCAGGTTTTTTTCCTGTTGCTCGGCGGCTCGCGCCAACATGCTGTCCAGTTCACCCGCGCGCTCGCCACTGGCGATCATGTGCAGCATCATCGGCGGGATATCGCCGCTGCGATCCAGGGCACGAGCCAGCGTGCCGCCCTCACGAACAGAGCGGGCGACATCGCTCATGCGGGCGCGGACGGTATGGTTGGCAATCACCGCGGCGGCTATTTCCAGAGCATCCACCAGCGGCACGGCGCTCTTGCCGAGAATCGCCAAGGTACTGGCGAACCGTGCCGCTTCGGTCGCGCGCAACACCCCGCCAAGCAGCGGCATGCGCAACAGCAATGCATGCCAGCGCAAACGCATGGCGGGCTGACGTAACGCCGCTCGTACAGCCGCGACCAAGGCGAAGATCAACAAAAACAGCCACAGGCCATAACCGCGCAAGCCATCGCTGAGGGCGATTAGTCCGCGAGTCAGCATCGGTAATGGCTGGCCACTGTCGATAAAAATCTTCACCACGTCCGGCACCACGTAGGCCAGCAACAAACCGACAATGGCCAGCGATGCGCACATCAGAATCAGTGGATAAACCAGCGCCAGCTGAATGCGCTGGCGCGAAAGCTGACGAGCCTCGGTGTAGTCGGCCAACTGCTCCAATACCTGTTCCAGATGACCGGAGCGCTCACCCGCAGCGACCGTGGCGCGATACAGTTCGGGGAACACTTTGGGAAATCCGCCGAGTGCCGACGCCAGTGCGTAGCCTTCAAGGACACGACTGCGCACCGATAGCAGGAGGCTGCTGACACGTCTTTTTTCACTCTGCGAGGCTACCGCTTGCAAGGCTTCTTCCAGTGGCAACGAGGCCTGAATCAGTGTCGATAGCTGACGTGTGACCAGGGCCAGTTCGCTGGCACTCAAGCGCGCGTTACTGGTGAACCGACCGGCCGGGTTTTTTACCCGTCGGGCCTCCCTCAAGTGAGTAGTCATCAAGCCGCGATCACGCAATAACTGACGCGCCTGCCTGGGACTTTCCGCCTCTTGCGAGCCTCTGATCCTGCGACCATTGCGGTCCTGCGCCTGATAATCGAATGCCGGCATGCTCAGTCCTCCTGGGTCACGCGCAACAGCTCATCGAGGCTGGTCGAGCCATCGAGTACCCGCCGCAGCCCATCCTGAAACAGGCTCGGGGAGCTGTTGCGTGCTTCACGCTGAAGCTCCGGCTCGCTGGCCCCGCGATGGATCAATGCCGAGAACGCCGGATTGACGCTGATCAGTTCATAAATGCCGATCCGTCCGCGATACCCCTGCTGGCAATGCTCACAACCCACGGCCCGATAAAGGCGCGGCGCCGCGTCGACCGCCAAGCCGAGCCGCAGGCTCTGGGCCGCGTCCGCCACATAGGGTGATTTGCATTCGGAGCACAGCGTGCGCAATAGACGCTGGGCCAGCACACCGACCAGCGAAGACGCCAACAAGTACGCGTCGACTTCCATGTCCAGCAACCGGGTCACTGCGCCCACCGCGCTGTTGGTGTGCAAGGTCGACAGCACCAGGTGACCGGTCAAGGAAGCCTGCACAGCAATTTCCGCGGTTTCGCGGTCACGAATTTCGCCCACCATCACCACGTCCGGATCCTGACGCAGGATCGCCCGCAAACCCCGGGCGAACGTCATATCGACCTTGGGGTTGACCGGGGTCTGGCCAATGCCCGGCAGGTGATATTCGATCGGATCCTCGACGGTCAGGATATTGCGTGTCTGATCGTTGAGATGAGTCAGCGCGGCATACAGGCTAGTGGTCTTGCCCGAGCCCGTCGGACCTGTGACCAGAAAGATCCCGTGGGGTTTGCCAAGCATTTGTTGAAACCGCGCCAGCGTCTCGGCCGGCATACCCAGACGCTGCAGGTCGAGGCGACCGGCCTGCTTGTCGAGCAAACGCAAAACCACTCGCTCGCCATGGGCCGAAGGCAGGGTCGACACCCGCACGTCAACCTCGTGGCCAGCCAGACGCAAGGCGATACGACCATCCTGAGGAATACGCTTCTCGGCGATATCCAGCCTGGCCATGACCTTGATTCGTGACACCAGAAGATTCGCCAGCTCGCGCTTGGGCCGCAGTACTTCACGCAATTGACCGTCGACCCGCATGCGCACCGACAGGTACTGTTCGAACGTTTCCAGGTGCACGTCAGAGGCTTTTTCGCGGACGGCTTCGCTGAGCAACGCGTTGATCAGACGAATGATCGGTGCATCGCCCTCCTGCTCCAGCAAGTCGGCAGTCTGTGGCACCTGATCCGCCAGACTGACCAGATCCAGTTCATCGTCCAGGCCCTGTGCGACTTGCTCGGCAGCGCTTTTTCCGGCTCGATAACACTGCGCCAGACGCAGGGCGAAAGTCTGTTCGTCGAGCCGCTGCCAGGGCAGATCCCGGGGACTCAAACGGCGCACTTCGGCCAGCGCAGTCAACGGGGTGTCATCGCGAAACAACACGCGCAAATCGTCCCCCTCGCCTTCGAGCAATACCCCGAAACGACGGGCAAAGCCGAATGGCAATCTAGCAGCGGACTCCGGCACCGCACTCATGGTGCTCGCACCTTGTCTTTGCGCAGATCAATCAGTTGATTGTCGTTGGTGCCTTCGAACAATTGTTGTGGGTCTCGTGGCAACAACAATGAGTTGTTCTGCCGCGCGCCCGGTTTGCTCAAGTGACGCAGGTCGTTGTAACGATCCTCGGTGATCTCGGCGAGGTTCTCTCTGCTGCGGACGATGGTCGGACGCAGGAACACCATCAGGTTGGTCTTGGTCACGGTGTCTTTGCTTGAGCGGAACAGCCCGCCGATGAGCGGAATGCGGCCGAGGATCGGCACACTGCTTTCCACCGTCCGTACGCTGTCCTTGATCAAACCGCCAATCACGATGATCTCGCCGTCATCAGCCAGAATGGTGCTCTTGAGCGAGCGCTTGTTGGTGATCAGGTCTTCGCTGGTGAGGCCGCTGACCGCAGGCGCGATTTCGGAGTTTTCCTGCTCGACTTCCAGCCTGAGTGTCGAGCCCTCGTTGATGTGTGGCTTGATCTTCAGGCTGATGCCGACGTCCTTGCGCTCGACCGTGGTAAAGGGATTATCCGAGCCGCTGCTGGAGGTGGTGTAGGAGCCCGTCTTGAACGGCACGTTCTGCCCCACCAGAATCTCTGCCTGCTGGTTGTCGAGCGTCAGCAGGCTCGGCGTCGACAGCAAATTGTTACGGGCATTGCTAGCCAACGCGGTCACCAGAACGCCGAAACGATCACTGCCGATTTTCAGTGCAGCGCCTTCCGGCAACTTGACGTTGGCTCCCGAACCCAAGAGCCCGGCAATCGTGCTTCCAGCGCCCGGAAAGGTGATGCCGCCCTTGACGTCACCGCCATTCACGCCCCATTGCACGCCGAGCGCTTCATTGATGTCGCCGGAGATTTCGACGATCGCGGCATGAATCAGCACCTGAGCGCGTGGCTGGTCGAGTTGACGGACAATATTCTCGATGGTGCGCACCTGCGCCGGCTCGGCAATGACTACCAGCGCGTTCTGGCTCTCATCGGCCTTGACCACCACAGGGGAGGCCGGCGAAGTATCTTTGCCATTGCCCGAACCACCGGCCGCTTTCATTCCCTGACTCATGGAATCGAGCACCTCGGCCAACTGCTTGGCGTCACTGTGGCGCAGACGTATGACCCTGGAGTTGTCAGCGCGGGCGTTGGCGGGTGTATCGAGCGCCCGTGCCATATCGATCAACCGCTGCCGGGCGACCTGTGTGCCCAGAATCACCAGACGATTGCTGCGGCCATCAGCGATAACCTGGCTGCCGGACTCCAGGTTCTGTTTGCCGATCGACTGCTCCATGACTTTGGCAATCTCAACGGCCAGGCCATAGCGCAACTCAACAACGGCGTGTGCATTTTTGGCACCGGAATCCAGTTGCCGCACTATCTCGCTGATGCGGCGGACGTTGCCGGCGCTGTCGGTGACGATCAATGCATTGGCCGAAGCGGAGGGTCCGATATAGCCATTGGTGGACACCAACGGACGAATCAACCCGGCGAGATCGGCGGCAACACTGGCGTTCAACTCGATGACTTGAGTGACGAACTCGGTGCTCGACGCCGTGTGGCCATTTTCGTTTCCAGCGCGCGCCTTGGCTTCGCCCGCCGGAATGATCAGCAAGCGATCACCCTGATCAACAGCGGCAAAACCGTGGGCATCGAGCACCGAGAAGAACAGACGCCGAACACCTTCGCGGTCCAGCGGCTGTTTGGAAAGCACGGTAATTCGACCCTGAACACGCGGATCAAGAATCACCGTGGAGCCGAGTATCGAAGACATCTCCTGCACGACATCGCGCAACTCCGCATCCTTCATGGACAACTGCCATTGCGGCGCTTCGGCCAATACAACGCCTTGAACCAACAACGGTGCGAACGCCAGAAACCGCAAGACGCGGCGTGCAGAAAACCAGAAGAGCATAGTCATGCGATCAATCACTTTGGCCACTGTAGGGCGTGGGTTGGAGATAAAGGTTGGCGCTTGCGCCAGCAACGTCGGGCGAACTGCCTTCGATGGGCAACAACCAGCGTTTGGTCGACATTTCGATGGGCAAGACTTCTTCGCGGCCATTGCGCCAGAACACCACCTGGCCGACTTCGATGCGGCGCAGCACACTGCCGCCCGGCAAGGTGTCGCCGAGTCGGTAGGTCCGTTCACCTTCAGTGCCGGCCAACAGCGCTCGGGAGTCACCGGTACTGGAAACAAAACTGGCCTTGAGCACTAACGCCTCACTGCTTCGGGCCAGTGACTCTTGCGCTACCAGCCCCAGCAACGAAGCAATCGCCCCCGGATTGAACGGCGCCTGTTCGTCAACTGAGGGAGGCGGTTTGATCGCAAGGTTCGCCAGAACGGGAAGCGTGTCGCGCCAGGCGCGCTCCTTCCACAGCAATACACCGCCACAAACCAGCGGCAGCAGCAATGTCGAGCCGAGAAATACCGAGATCTTTCTGGAGGGCGCCATCGATAAAAACTTCAAGGGCGGCTCAACTCAAACAATCGAAGTCTGTCGGTGAGCAATCTCTGCGCAGGCGCGGGTTGCCTTGAGAAAACGGGTTTTCTGTTCATGTCTTCACGTTCCGATCCACACATCCAGGGTATGCCTCGAATACCAACTGACGACGCCGAACAGCCATGACGGCTATCCGGCGTCGAACGGCTAGGGATTACCTGGCAATCCAGGCGTCCTGCCAGTTGGAACCAATACCTGGCTCATACTGATTGGCGGAGGGGCTGTAAGACTTGCACCAGCCTTCGAACGGGAACGGCTTGCACTCATAGACCTTGCCGTTTTTTGGCTGCAGCACTTTGGTACCGGCCTTGTAACTGCCAATCCCGGCAGGGAACTCAAAGGCGTGATCGCCACCGCCGGCTGTGCCGGTCATTTCAAAACGCTTGGCGTCTTGAAGATTGATCCGGCCATCCTTGCTGCTGCCAACCAGCAATACCTGGTGTGCACCGGGCGAACTGGTTACCTGAACGCTGATCGGCGCAGTAGTGGCATTAACCAGTTGTTTCGCATAGCCCACTTGCTTGTTGGTGGCATCCACCACGGTGGCCTCAACGGTCAGTTCGCGGTTGGTCATGACCGTGAGGTCGACTTTGGCTTTGCCTTTGTCCAGCACAAACTCGCTCGCCATGTTGTGGACGTGCATGTAAGCGTCGATATCACTGACTATTACCGTTTGCAGCTGATAGCTGGTAACACCACTTTCAACCTTGGCGTACAAGCCATTCGTGCCCTTGACCGGGGCAATATTGCCTTCGGCGTCACGTACACCGGCACGTATCAGTTTCTGGGTCGCATTGACCTTTTCGGCCAGTTTGTACGACCAGTTCTGCGGCAGGCCTTCTTCTGTTGAATCGATCGTGATCCCGACACTGTATTCAGCGCTTTCGGCTCCGCCTACGAATGCGCGGGCGTTAACCTTGTCGCCGATGCCCAAGGTTCTGTTCGGGGCGATGTTGCCGACATCATTCCAACTGTCCACAGGACCCGGACCCGGTCCCGTATTGCCATCGGCAGTGATGTTCACATCAATGACTTTATGGAAAGCCGACTTTGTGTCATCGACAGTCCAGATACCGAGAATGACGTGATGCCCACTGCGATCGGCCGGGATCGTGCACTTGTGCTTCTCTTTTCCTGGGCCAGCGCCGCCCGACGGCCCGGCAATCGGCGAGCCGCCGTTGGCCTCCACCACGCAAAACGGTGTGGTATCGAACGACGCACGCTTGAGCGGTTCATTCGGGTTCCAGCCGGTTTTGGTGATGAAGTATTCCCAACGAGTGGTTCGATGGGCGGCGGTGTAGTTCCAGGCAAACTCGACATTGCGGTTCTTGATTTCATTCAAATGCCAGCGGGTAGCCGTTTGAATATCCATCTCGGAAAACGAACCGTTTTCGGCACTTGGAATCTTGCCATCGACTGGCCCCGCAGACGGGAAACCTTTAGGCCCCTCTCCCACACTGTGCGGTTCATATTGAGCACCACCGCAATTTGTATTGACGCCCAGTCGGCAAGAGTAAGCTCGCTCCGGCGGCTCGGTAATATAGCCATGCGCCGACACTTGCTGAGAAGCCAACAGTGAAGCCAGCAGGGTCAATGAGGATGCACACCCTGCGAGGATCCCCGCTGATGAAATGTTTTTCGTCATCTTGCTCTCCAATTAACACACTTACGACGTTGTTTTTTTGCCGCACGAGTTCCTTCTCCAGAACAAGCCGCTGCCGCGACATGGCTGGTCCTCTGATATTCCATAATCAAACTAACGATCGAGACTTCGCTGACGGCATCAACTGTTATCTCGGCATGCACAGCCACTCTGCGAGAGATATCCAGGCGTGATGCCCTCATCGGTGTCGGTGCGATTTTTCTTTGACGAAAATCTTACTCGAGAAGCCTGCGTGCCTGAAATAGAAGGGGTTTCAGGCACCTTTTACGAAATAGCCAACTGCTTTGTGCAAAGAAAAAACTTTGAACGTTATCGCAATCACAGCGCATCGAGGCGAAAAAAAAGCGCTCTAAAACAGTGCGCACAATAGTAGCTATATGATATTTAGCGAGAAAACATGTAGCGAAAAACCGTCGATATATCGGATAAAAATATCGATCAGGCAAGAACTTCGCACCCCATACACAGCCAGACCATTACACCACGAAATATTTTGTTAAACATTTCAAGTGCTAAAAAATAACCGACCAATTCAATAGGATTTTTAAAAGCCTGATAACTGTTACTTCACTACCCACCTGAAAACTGCAAACTTCCTTATTCAAACAGACATTCCAGACAGCACCGACCAACAACTAAAAACTTACGACCAATAATATTAATGGCAATTAATGTTTTGAGAGATTCATCACACGACGCAGGCACTTTGTTCGCGTGAATGACGTACTTTTATTCAGCAGACAAGGAGAAAACCGGTAGACGTAAGACGTCCCGGACGCATACGTACCCGATAAAGACTGAGAGGGAGGGGAAACGAGGAGGACAACGAAGGAACATTGAATCAATTGCCCTGCCCGATTCCGGGGCAGGGCAAACAACAAGCACTGTGTCAGTTACTCGTGATACTGCGCCGACAGCTCATGCACCGCGCGCAGGAACGCACCCGCATGCTCCGGATCAACCTCAGGGGTAATGCCGTGGCCGAGGTTGAACACGTGGCCACTGCCCTTGCCGTAGCTGGCCAGAATGCGCCCGACTTCGGTGCGGATCGCTTCCGGTTTTGCGTAGAGTACGGTCGGGTCCATGTTGCCTTGCAGCGCGACTTTGTCGCCGACGCGGGCGCGGGCGTTGCCGATGTCGCAGGTCCAGTCCAGGCCCAGCGCGTCGGCGCCAGCCTCGGCGATGCTTTCCAGCCACAGGCCGCCGTTCTTGGTGAAGAGGATTACCGGCACCTTGCGGCCTTCGTGCTCGCGGATCAGACCGCTGACGATTTTCTTCATGTAGGCCAGCGAGAACTCCTGGTACGCCGCCGCCGACAGGTTGCCGCCCCAGGTGTCGAAAATCTGCACCGCTTGCGCACCGGCCATGATCTGGCCGTTGAGGTACGAGGTCACCGACTGCGCCAGTTTATCCAGCAGCAAGTGCATGGCTTGCGGGTTGTCGTAGAGCATCGCCTTGGTCTTGCGGAAGTCTTTCGACGAGCCGCCTTCAACCATGTAGGTCGCCAGGGTCCACGGGCTACCGGAGAAACCGATCAGCGGCACTCGACCGTTGAGCTCGCGACGAATGGTGCTGACCGCGTCCATCACATAGCCGAGGTCTTTGTGTGGATCAGGGATCGGCAGGGCCTCGATGTCGGCCAGGGTGCTGACGACTTTCTTGAAACGCGGACCTTCACCGGTCTCGAAGTACAGGCCCTGGCCCATGGCATCGGGGATGGTGAGGATGTCGGAAAACAGGATCGCCGCGTCCAGTTGTGGATAGCGGTCGAGCGGTTGCATCGTGACTTCGCAGGCGAATTCCGGATTCATGCACAGGCTCATGAAATCACCGGCCTGGGCGCGGCTGGCGCGGTACTCCGGCAGGTAGCGGCCGGCCTGGCGCATCATCCACACAGGGGTGACGTCTACGGGTTGCTTGAGCAGGGCGCGGAGGAAACGGTCGTTCTTCAGGGCAGTCATGTCGGCATCCGGAAAAAAAGTGCGGGCATTTTCTCAGAGCGCGACGCAAAAGGCACGGTTGCAGGTCAGCCTTTTGTCTATCGGGTCAATTTGTCGCGCTGGAAACACGCTATCAGCAACACAGAGAAACAACTGTGGGAGCGAGCCTGCTCGCGAACAGGGCTTCACATTCAACATTTCTGTTGACTGATCCACCGCTTTCGCGAGCAGGCTCGCTCCCACAGGGTTATTGCATTTGGCTCAGGGGCCGGGTTTAGACGCCCAGGTAATCGAGGATCCCTTCGGCGGCATTGCGGCCTTCGAAGATCGCCGTCACCACCAGGTCGGAACCGCGCACCATGTCGCCACCGGCAAAGATTTTCGGGTTGCTGGTCTGGTGCTTGTACTGACCTTGCTCAGGCGCAACGACGCGGCCCTGGCTGTCGGTCTGGATTTCAAACTGTTCGAACCACGGCGCCGGGCTCGGGCGGAAACCGAACGCGATGACCACGGCGTCAGCCGGAATGATCTCTTCGGAACCGGGGATCGGCTCAGGGCTGCGACGGCCACGGGCGTCCGGCTCGCCGAGACGGGTCTCGACCACTTTCACGCCTTCAACCTTGTCTTCGCCGACGATGGCGATCGGCTGGCGGTTGTAGAGGAATTTCACACCTTCTTCCTTGGCGTTCTTCACCTCTTTGCGCGAGCCGGGCATGTTCGCCTCGTCACGACGATACGCACAGGTCACCGACTTGGCGCCCTGACGGATCGACGTGCGGTTGCAGTCCATCGCCGTATCGCCACCACCAAGTACCACGACCTTCTTGCCTTTCATGTCGACGAAATCTTCCGGCGACTTTTCAAAGCCCAGGTTGCGATTGACGTTGGCGATCAGGAAGTCCAGCGCGTCGTACACGCCCGGCAGGTCCTCACCGGCAAAACCGCCCTTCATATAGGTGTAGGTGCCCATGCCCATGAACACGGCATCGTATTCGGCGAGCAGTTGTTCCATGGTCACGTCTTTGCCGACTTCGGTGTTGAGACGGAACTCGATGCCCATGCCGGTGAAGACTTCGCGACGATTGCTCAGCACGGTCTTTTCCAGCTTGAACTCGGGGATGCCGAAGGTCAGCAAGCCACCGATTTCCGGGTTCTTGTCAAACACCACCGGGGTCACGCCGCCGCGTACCAGCACGTCGGCACAGCCCAGACCTGCCGGGCCCGCACCGATGATCGCGACACGTTTGCCGGTCGGTTTGACCTTGGACATGTCCGGGCGCCAGCCCATAGCGAACGCGGTGTCGGTGATGTACTTCTCGACCGAACCGATGGTCACCGCGCCGAAGCCGTCGTTGAGGGTGCAGGCACCCTCGCACAGACGATCCTGCGGACACACCCGGCCACAGACTTCCGGCAGGGTGTTGGTCTGGTGCGACAGCTCGGCAGCCTGAAGGATGTTGCCCTCGGCCACCAATTTGAGCCAGTTGGGAATGAAGTTGTGCACCGGGCACTTCCATTCGCAATACGGGTTGCCGCAACCCAGGCAGCGGTGGGCCTGGTCGGCCGACTGCTGGGGTTTGAACGGTTCGTAGATTTCGACGAACTCTTTCTTGCGTTGACGCAACAGTTTCTTCTTCGGATCCTTGCGCCCGACATCGATGAACTGGAAGTCGTTATTCAGACGTTCAGCCATTGTTAAAACCTCATCAAACTCTTCAGGCGCATCACTGCGGGTTGGCACGAGTGCTGGAAAGCAACGATTTCAGGTTGGCAGCCTTAGGCTTGACCAGCCAGAAACGGCGCAAGTAATCATCGAGGTTTTCGGCGAGTTCACGACCCCACTCGCTGTCGGTTTCCGCGACGTACTCGTTCAGCACGTTTTGCAGGTGGCTGCGATAGGCTTCCATCGCTTCGCCGCTGATCCGCTGGATTTCCACCAGTTCGTGGTTGACCCGGTCAACGAAGGTGTTGTCCTGATCGAGCACGTAGGCGAAACCACCGGTCATGCCAGAGCCGAAGTTGTAACCGGTCTTGCCCAGAACGCAGACGAAACCACCGGTCATGTACTCGCAGCAGTGATCGCCAGTGCCTTCCACCACCGTGTGGGCACCGGAGTTACGCACGGCAAAACGCTCGCCTGCGGTGCCGGCGGCGAACAGCTTGCCGCCAGTCGCGCCGTACAGGCAGGTGTTGCCGATGATGGCGCTTTCCTGAGTCTTATAACCGCTGCCCTTCGGCGGCACGATGGTCAGCTTGCCACCGGTCATGCCTTTGCCGACGTAGTCGTTGGCGTCGCCTTCCAGGTACATGTTCAGACCGCCGGCGTTCCACACGCCAAAGCTCTGACCGGCAGTGCCCTTGAAGCGGAAGGTGATTGGCGCTTTCGCCATGCCCTGATTGCCGTGCTTACGGGCGATTTCGCCGGAGATCCGCGCGCCGATCGAACGGTCGCAGTTGCAGATGTCCAGGTCGAACTCGGCGCCGCTGAGATCGTTGATCGCCGACGTCGCCATCTCGACCATTTTCTCGGCCAGCAGGCCTTGGTCGAACGGCGGGTTGCGCTCAACACCGCAGAACTGAGGTTTGTCCGCCGGGATGTGATCGCTGCCCAGCAGCGGGGTCAGATCCAGATGGTTTTGCTTGGCGGTCTGGCCTTCGAGGATTTCCAGCAGATCGGTACGACCGATCAGCTCTTCGAGGGAACGCACGCCGAGCTTGGCCAGCCACTCACGGGTTTCTTCGGCGACGTAGGTGAAGAAATTCACCACCATGTCGACGGTACCGATGTAGTGATCCTTGCGCAGCTTCTCGTTCTGAGTGGCGACGCCAGTGGCGCAGTTGTTCAGGTGGCAGATACGCAGGTATTTGCAGCCCAGCGCGATCATCGGCGCAGTACCGAAACCGAAGCTTTCAGCACCGAGGATCGCCGCCTTGATCACGTCGAGGCCAGTTTTCAGGCCGCCGTCGGTCTGCACCCGGACTTTGCCGCGCAGGTCGTTTCCGCGCAGTGTCTGGTGGGTTTCGGCAAGGCCGAGTTCCCACGGTGCACCAGCGTATTTGATCGAGGTCAGCGGCGAAGCACCGGTACCACCGTCGTAGCCGGAGATGGTGATCAAGTCCGCATAGGCCTTGGCTACACCGGCGGCGATGGTGCCGACGCCCGCCTCGGCTACCAGTTTCACCGAAACCAGCGCCTTCGGGTTGACCTGCTTGAGGTCAAAGATCAACTGCGACAAGTCTTCGATGGAATAGATGTCGTGGTGCGGCGGCGGCGAAATCAGGGTGACGCCCGGCACTGCGTAACGCAGTTTGGCGATCAGCCCGTTGACTTTACCGCCCGGCAGTTGCCCGCCCTCGCCCGGCTTGGCGCCTTGCGCGACCTTGATCTGCAGCACTTCGGCGTTGACCAGGTATTCCGGGGTCACGCCGAAACGTCCAGTCGCGACCTGCTTGATTTTCGAACTCTTGATGGTGCCGTAACGCGCCGGGTCTTCACCACCTTCGCCGGAGTTGGAACGCGCACCGAGGCGGTTCATGGCTTCGGCCAGGGCTTCGTGAGCTTCCGGCGACAGCGCGCCCAGCGAGATACCGGCGGAGTCGAAGCGCTTGAGCACCGATTCCAGCGGTTCGATTTCACTGATGTCCAACGGCGTATCCAGAGTCTTGACCTTGAACAGGTCGCGAATCATCGACACCGGACGGTTGTCCACCAGCGAGGTGTATTCCTTGAACTTGGCGTAGTCGCCCTGCTGCACAGCGGCCTGCAGAGTATTGACCACGTCCGGGTTGTAGGCGTGATATTCGCCACCGTGGACGAACTTCAGCAGACCGCCCTGCTGGATCGGCTTGCGCGGACTCCAGGCTTCGGCAGCCAGTGCTTTCTGCTCGGCTTCGATGTCGACGAAACGCGCACCCTTGATGCGGCTCGGCACGCCACGGAAGCTCAGCTCGCAAACTTCTTCGGACAGACCGATTGCTTCGAACAATTGCGCACCGCGATAGGACGCGATGGTCGAGATGCCCATCTTCGACAGGATCTTCAACAGGCCTTTGGTGATGCCTTTACGGTAGTTCTTGAACACCTCGTAGAGGTCGCCCAACACTTCACCCGTACGGATCAGGTCGCCCAGCACTTCGTACGCCAGGAACGGATAGACCGCCGAGGCACCGAAACCGATCAGCACCGCAAAGTGATGCGGATCGCGTGCGGTGGCGGTTTCAACAAGGATGTTGGAATCGCAACGCAGGCCTTTTTCGGTCAGGCGGTGGTGCACAGCACCGGTCGCCAGCGAGGCGTGGATCGGCAGTTTGCCCGGAGCGATATGGCGGTCGCTCAGAACGATCTGCGTACGACCGGCGCGCACGGCTTCTTCAGCCTGATCGGCGACGTTGCGGATCGCCGCTTCGAGGCCGACGCTTTCGTCGTAGTTGAGATCGATGATCTGCCGCTCGAAACCCGGGCGGTCGAGATTCATCAGCGAGCGCCACTTGGCCGGGGAGATCACTGGCGAGCTGAGGATCACGCGCGAGGCGTGTTCCGGGGATTCCTGGAAGATGTTGCGCTCGGCACCGAGGCAGATTTCCAGCGACATCACGATCGCTTCACGCAGCGGGTCGATCGGCGGGTTGGTGACCTGCGCGAACTGCTGACGGAAATAGTCGTACGGCGTACGCACGCGCTGGGACAGCACGGCCATCGGCGTGTCGTCGCCCATCGAGCCAACGGCTTCGTAGCCCTGCTCGCCGAGCGGACGCAGTACCTGATCGCGCTCTTCGAACGTGACCTGATACATCTTCATGTATTGCTTGAGCTGATCGACGTCGTAAAACGCCGAACCGTGGTCGTTGTCTTCCATGGTCGCCTGAATGCGCAGGGCATTCTTGCGCAGCCATTGCTTATACGGATGACGGGATTTCAGACGGTTGTCGATCGCATCGGTGTCGAGGATCTGCCCCGTTTCGGTGTCCACGGCAAAGATCTGACCCGGGCCGACACGGCCCTTGGCGAGCACGTCTTCCGGCTGGTAGTTCCACACGCCGATTTCAGAAGCCAAGGTGATGAAACCGTTTTTGGTGGTAACCCAGCGCGCCGGGCGCAGACCGTTACGGTCGAGCAGGCACACCGCGTAACGACCGTCGGTCATTACCACGCCGGCCGGGCCGTCCCACGGTTCCATGTGCATCGAGTTGTACTCGTAGAACGCACGCAGATCCGGGTCCATGGTTTCGACGTTCTGCCACGCAGGCGGAATGATCATCCGCACGCCACGGAACAGGTCGATGCCACCGGTGACCATCAGTTCGAGCATGTTGTCCATGCTCGACGAGTCGGAACCGACACGGTTGACCAGCGGGCCGAGTTCTTCCAGATCCATCAGATCGTTGGTGAACTTGGTCCGACGGGCCTGCGCCCAGTTGCGGTTACCGGTGATGGTGTTGATCTCGCCGTTGTGCGCGAGGAAGCGGAATGGCTGAGCCAGCGGCCATTTCGGCAGGGTGTTGGTGGAGAAGCGCTGGTGGAACACGCAGATCGCGGTTTGCAGGCGCTCGTCGCTGAGGTCTGGATAGAACGCGGCCAGATCGGCCGGCATCATCAGGCCTTTATAGATGATGGTCTTGTGCGAAAAGCTGCAGATGTAATGGTCGGAATCGACGGCGTTGGACACTGACGAACGACGACGGGCGCTGAACAGCTTGACCGCCATGTCCTGATCGCTCAGGCCTTCACCGCCGATGTACACCTGCTCGATCTGCGGCAGGCGCTCAAGGGCGAGGCGGCCGAGGACGCTGGTGTCGATCGGCACTTTGCGCCAGCCGATCAGTTGCAGGCCTTCAGCGAGGATCTCGCGGTTCATGTTCTCGCGAGCGGCTTCGGCCTTGGCCGGATCCTGGTTGAAGAAAACCATGCCCACCGCGTATTGCTTGGGCAACTCGACGCTGAAGGTTTCCTGGGCAATCGCACGCAGGAACGCATCAGGCTTTTGAATCAGCAGACCGCAACCGTCACCGGTCTTGCCGTCGGCATTAATCCCACCGCGGTGGGTCATGCAGGTCAGGGCCTCAATGGCCGTTTGCAATAGGGTATGACTGGGCTCGCCCTGCATATGGGCTATCAGGCCGAAACCGCAGTTATCCTTGAATTCATCTGGTTGGTACAGACCTGCTTTCATAGACACTTTCTCACCAGGCTGCCTCTTTTCGAGGCAAATTTCTTTTCAATTCAACCACTTGCAATCCGCGCCGAACGTACGCCGGCTTAGCGGGGGCAAAAGGGTGGTCATTGTACACAGCGACACAGACGCTCACAAATTTGACGACGAACTGTCGCAAATCTATGTCGCATTTGTGAAAGGTTTAAAGCGATATGCTGTGCTAGTCAAAACTTTTTTAATTTTGACCGCAACGACTCAAAGACTACTGTAACGCAGACACCACAAGGCACGCGGTCGCAGGGACGGTTGGCGCTTGCTGGCGAACCGCGTTGCACGCCAACGTGTGCGAGGCAAGGCGCGGGATGCTGCCAATGGTTGTTCCCTTGGCAAATCCCGCAACGCAGCCTCGCACACGTTGGCGCGCAACCCGAAGGGACGCGCCCCATTTTTCGCTGGGCAGCGTTGCTCGGAACTTATTTGGAAAAACCAAACTGCGTTCCTCGTGCCTTGCCCAGCAAAAAATGGGGCGGCGTCGCGGTCGTCAGCAAGCGCCAACCGTCCCTGGAGACGGCGCGCACTTGTAGAAATTTTGAGGTGCTTGGAGAGGCGGCCTGGGTAAGGCCGCCGAATCTTCAGCGAGTTGTTGCCAGTTCCTGTTGGACGCTGGCGACAGTGCGAGGCCAAGGTTTACCAGCCTGAACCTTCGCTGGCAAGGCCTTGATGGCAGAAACGGCTGCATCACGATTGGCGAAGTTGCCGTAGGTGATCACGTAGAGAGGCTTGCCGTTGAGGACTTTCTTGAAATAACGGTACTCGCCGCCCTGCTCTTTGACGAAGTTTTGCGCGGTCGCTTCGGAGCTGGTACCGAGGATCTGCACCACGTAGTTGCTGGTCGGCTGACCGGCGTACCAGCTGCCACCGGCAGCTTTGGCGACGGTGACCGGCTTCTCGGCCGGTTTGGCCGCGGCAACTGGCTTGGCTGGCACTGGCGCCGGTTTTGCCGCTGGCGCTGCCGGAGCAGGCTTGGCTGTGGCGATTTGCGTCGGTGCCGGGGTCGGCTTGGCCGCTGGCACGGGAACTGGAGTCGGAGCAGGACCGGCCGGAACGCCGGCAGGCGGCGCAGAAGTGGTAACGGTCGGCGGCGTATCGCTGGAACCTTCCAGTGGCACGCCGTCGTCGCCTTCGGTGATACCACCGGCTGCTTCAGCCAACGGACCGCGCATGACCGGCTGCGAGTTGCCGACCAGCGGCAACGGCATCGGCTGGGTATTACCGGCGAACTCGACGTTTGGCGCGCCGCCATTCGCTGCGCCCTGGCCCAATGGCAGTTGTGCCTGTTCATTGGCCGGTGCGCCGGTGGTTGGCGCCTTGTTGCGACCTGGCATCAGCCAGGCGGCGGCGACCGCGACCACGACGACTGCGGAAATCGCCAATACGTGTTTCTTCGGCATGTTGAACCCCATACTTGGACGCTTGACCGCAGAGCGGCTGGCAATCATGACTTCGATCAGAGCATCGCGAGCGACCTGGTTGATGTTGCCCGGCCAACCCTCGGAGCTTTCGTGAATATCAGAGATCTGATCCGCGGTGAAAAGTTCGACACCCCGGCCCGCACCTTCAAGCCGCTGGTCGAGATATTCGCGCGTCTCTTCTTCGGTGTACGGCTGCAATTCGATGACATGGAAACGCTCTTCCTCAAGGTGCAAAGCCTCAAGTTGCGCGATCAGCGACGACTCACCGAACAGGAACACATGCGGGCGACCTTCCGGCGCACCGGCACCCAGTGCCATCAGCGCTTCCAGAGCGGATTCGTCGAGCTGCTCGGCGTCATCCACCAGCAGGTAGACTTCCTGGCCGGTCAGCGCGAGCTGCACCACCTGATCGAGGATTGCGCCGACTTCGGCCTGGGCCACGTTCAGCGCCTGCGCCACCTGACGCAACACACCGGCCGCATCGCCAGCACCACGCGCGGAAACAACCACGCTCTGCACCGATTGCTTGTTGGTGCTGGCAACCAGCGCCTGGCGCAGCAACGTCTTGCCGCTGCCCTGCGGGCCAGTGACCACCAGCAACAACTGGCTGTAGCGCGCCAGATGATGCAGTTGACCCAGCACCGGTTTGCGCTGGGCCGGGAAGAATTTGAAGCCCGGTACCCGCGGCGCGAAGGGGTCGTGACTTAACTGGAAATGGCCGAGGAACGCCTCGTCGGCATGCAAACTAGTCATCGGAATCTTATTAACCTTTAAGCTGAGCCAGGGCGCGGTAATCCGCTCCCAGCGTGGCCTGTAGAACCTCTTTCGGATAATCGGCGGTCACTACCGCTTCGCCCATCCGGCGCAGCAGCACCAGGCGCAGACGACCGTCGATCACTTTTTTGTCGATTGCCATGTGTTCGAGAAAATCGGCTTCGCTCATCTCTTCAGGCGGAATCACCGGCAGACCGGCACGCTGGAACAGACGAATGCCGCGATCGCGCTCCTGCTCGCTGATCCAGCCGAGACGCGCAGACATCTCCAGCGCCATCACGGTGCCAGCCGCCACTGCCTCACCATGCAACCAGACACCATAGCCCATGTGGGTCTCGATGGCGTGACCGAAGGTGTGGCCGAGATTGAGCGTGGCGCGTACGCCGGTTTCCTTTTCATCGGCGCCAACCACCGCAGCCTTGGCCGCGCAGGAGCGCTCGATGGCGTAAGTCAGGGCCTTTTGATCCAGTGCACGCAAGGCGTCGACGTTGTCTTCGAGCCAGGTCAGGAACGGTTCGTCGCAGATCAGACCGTACTTGATGACTTCCGCCAGCCCCGCCGACAGCTCGCGCTCTGGCAGGGTTTTCAGGGACGCGGTATCGATCAGCACGACGTTCGGCTGATAGAACGCACCGACCATGTTCTTGCCCAGCGGATGGTTGATCCCGGTCTTGCCGCCCACCGACGAATCGACCTGGGACAACAAGGTGGTAGGAATCTGGATGAAATCGACGCCGCGCTGGTAGCAAGCCGCAGCAAAACCGGCCATGTCGCCGATCACACCGCCGCCGAGGGCGATCACCGTGGTGCGGCGGTCATGACGAGCGATCAGCAAGCCATCAAAGATCAGTTGCAGGGTTTCCCAGTTCTTGAAGGCTTCGCCATCGGGCAAAACCACGGAAATCACTGAAAACTGCGAAAGGCTGCGAGTCAGACGTTCGAGATAGAGCGGCGCAACGGTCTCGTTGGAGATGATTGCCACCTGCCGCCCGTGAATATGCGGAGCCAGCAGCTCGGGCTGATCCAACAAACCTTCGCCGATATGAATCGGGTAGCTGCGCTCGCCTAAATCGACCTTGAGTGTCTGCATGTGTCCCCACAGTGAAGATGGAAGCAGGCGTCCTGCCCTGAATTATTGGTTATCTGCGGCCTATAGCGGGTATGACGCCGCTCGCACGCCATCCGCCACACCCTCGACGGGCTGTGACAGGACGCCGAGGATAGCGCATTTCAGGCGATGCTTTAACGGGGAGGAAGCTGCGCCAGGCGGTCGAGAATGTCGAGCACGACCATGCGCGGCGGCCGTTCGTCGGTTTCCACCACCAGATCGGCGATTTCCCGATAAAGCGGATCACGGATCGCGAGCAGGTCACGCAGGGTTTTCGCCGGATCGGCAGTGCGCAGCAACGGCCGGTTGCGGTCGCGGGAGGTGCGGCCGACCTGCTGTTCGACGGAGGCGTGCAGATACACCACGCGACCGCCCTCATACAGAGCCTTGCGATTGGCATCACGCATCACCGCACCGCCGCCGGTCGCCAGTACCACACCGTCGAACGCGCACAGCTCGGCGATCATCGCCTGCTCACGATCGCGAAAGCCGGGCTCGCCTTCCTTGTCGAAGATCCACGGGATATTGGCGCCCGTACGCAGTTCAATTTCCTTGTCGGAATCTTTGAACGGCAGGCGCAGCTCTTTAGCCAGTAATCGGCCGATGGTGCTTTTTCCAGCACCCATCGGTCCTACAAGAATCAAATTTCGCACAGAATCAACGACTCACAGCAATCGCCTGGTTATTCATGATACGCGGAGTGAGACATACCAGCCGCTCGGATTT